>NZ_JASCOP010000005.1:0-86547 GCF_029959395.1 Stenotrophomonas sp. PS02300 | reverse complement strand
GAAGTCACGACCAACGGTCGTGGCCTACCGGGTGAAATCAGATCATGGGCCGGCCGGGTGGACTGGCTTGCCGGTAGGTCACGACCGTTGGTCGTGACCGGCATCGTTCGATCAATCTTCAGGCGGCTGGCAGGAATCGCGCACGATCAGGTGCGGGCGCACGCTGGCAATCTGCAGCGCGGCCTGGCCGTCGGGCTGGACCAGCATCGCGGCGGCGGTGCGGCCGGTGTCGCGGGTGTGGCGGCGCACCGAGGTCAGCGACGGCCACAGGCGTGAGGCCAGCGGGCTGTCGTCGTAGCCGATGATGGACAGCTGGCGCGGGATGTTGATGCCCGCGCGCAGCGCCACCTTGTAGATGCCGGCGGCCATTTCATCGTTACCGGTGAAGATCGCGGTCGGGCGCTGCTTGCCCAGCAGCAGCTTTTCGGCTGCGGCCACACCGGATTCGAAGGTATAGCCGGCCTCCACGATGCGCCCGGGCGGCAGCTCGATCCCGCGCTGGGCGAGGGCATCGATGAAACCGGCCGTGCGCTCGTGCGCCGAACGGTAGGCGCTGGGGCCGGTGACCAGGGCAATATCGCGGTGGCCCAGCGACAGCAGGTAATCGGCCGCTTCGGCGGCGCCGTCGCGGTCGTGGGTCACCACCATCTGCGAGGTGTCATCCAGCGGCAGCGCGGCAATACGGGTGAAGCGGCAGCCGATCTCATCGAGCATGTCCACCAGCGCCTGGTCTTCGGAGGCACGCGGCACCAGGATCACCCCATGCAGCTTCTGCTGCTGCACGAAGCGGCGCACGCCTTCGATGTAGCCGGGGCTGCGCGAATCGCACGGGTGCACCACCAGTTCGAAGCTGGAGCCGCGCAGCGCGTCCAGCGCGCCGTACTGCATGTCCACGATGTACTGCGCGGTGGGGTTGTCGTAGACCATGCCGATCAGGAAGGAGCGCCGGAAGGCCAGCCCGCGCGCCAGCGGGTCGGGCGTGTAGCCCACCTCGCGCATCAGCGTTTCCACCTTCTCACGGGTGTCCTTGCGCACCAGTGGCGAGTTGTTGATGATCCGCGAAACCGTTTTCTTGGATACACCCGACAGCCGCGCGATGTCATTGATCGTGGCGGCCTTGCCCTTGGTCAACCCGTGCGGTGACGGGTCGGTCTTGCTGCGCAGTGACATGTGTTCAAACCATGAGAGGTCGAAGGAGTCTACCGGCGCCCTCAATCGAGGGCGCGGTAGCGGAACTGGCGGAAGGTCACCTTGCCGTCGCCGGCAGCGTACAGGGCCGGCTTCAGGGCGAGGAACTTCCCGGCCACATTGTGATGGTAGCCGGAGACTTCCATCTGAACCGGGTACTTCTGCCAGGTTTTGCCGTCGGTGCTGGAATGGATGGTCACGATGTGGCGGTTGTTGGTCACCCGCAGCCACAGCTTGCCGCCTTTGGCACTGGGGGCCAGCCGGGTGGGGCGCTCTTCGCCGTAGCGGTGCATGATGAACTTCTCGCCATTGCTGCCCACGCCCACGTACAGCCGGTCGCTGTAGAAGAGCAGGGCACCGCCCACCGCGCCGGGCGCGATGTCCATTTCGACCTCGAACTGGTAGGCCCGGTCGCCGGCGATGGCGGTCAGCGGCGAGCTGTCCTTCGGGGTGTCGCCCTTGCCCTGGACGGTCAGCCCGTCGGCACCGAAGCCCAGCCGCTTGTATTCGTCCTGGGCCGGGTTGAAGAACGACCACTGCGCGCCCAAGGTCTTGCCGGTGAAGTCGTCCGACAGCGCCATGCCGTGCGGGCCGACCGACTCGCCGGACGGTTTGGCCAGCGGCTGGCCAAGGTCGCCGCCCTTGGCCACGAACCAGCCATCGTCGGTCCACTCGATCGGCTCCAGCAGTGCCTGGCGGCCCAGCGTCCAATAGCCGTTCTCGTAACCGTGGTAGATCATCCACCAGCGCCCGTCGGTGCCTTCCACCACGGTGGCATGGCCACGCGACCACCACGGTTCGCTGGCGGACTTCGTGCGGGTGATCGGGTTGTTCGGTGCGTTCACCCACGGCCCGTGGATCGAGCGCGAGCGGGCGGTGATCACCATGTGCCCGGTCGGCGGGCCGGCGGTGCCGCCCACGGCGGTGGTCATGTAGTACCAGCCGTTGTGGAAGTTGATCTTCGGGCCTTCCTGCGCATAGGCCTCCACGTCCCAGCTTTCCGGATACTTCCAGCCGTCGTAGACGTGCTTGGGCTTGCCGACCACGCTCAGGCCATCGTCGGCCAGCTGCACGTAGGCACCTCCGCTGAGGAACAGGTAGCGCTTGCCGTCCTCGCCCACCGCGTGGCCCGGGTCGATGTAGCCGCCCAGGCCGATGTCGATCGGCTCGCTCCACGGCCCGCGGATGGTGTCCGACCACACCACGAAGTTGCTGCGGGTCTCGCCGGTGCGTGCCGGGAAGTAGATGAAGTAGCGGCCGTCGTGCTTGACGATATCCGGGGCCCAGATCGCCCCCACGTTCTTCGTGATGGCATGGCCCAGCGGCTGCCAGTTCACCAGGTCGCGCGAGTGCCAGATCGGCAGGCCCGGGTAGGCATCGAACGAGGACAGGGTGAGGTAGTAATCGTCGCCATCCTTCAGCACCGACGGATCGGGCCGGTCGCCGGCGAACACCGGGTTGAGGAACGTGCCGTTGCCCAGGTCCGCCTGGCGCTGGTTCTCGATGCCGCGCTTCCAGGTGGGCGCAGCCGCATCGGCGGCGTCCAGGGTGCTGGCCAGCAGCAGGCCAGCAGTGGCCAGCCCGGCCAGCAGGGTCTTCAGATGCATGCGGTGTCTCCCTTGTTCCACATCAGCGACGGCGGCACGCGGCCGCCGCGCGGTCAGGCGCGCAGCAGCGCCGGCAGCCACAGCGACAGCTGCGGGAAGAACGTCACGATCAGCAGCACGCCCAGCGCCGCGAACCAGAACGGCCAGATTGAACGCATGCTTTCGCCCACGCTGATCTTGCCGATCGCGGTACCGATGAACAGCACCGAGCCCACCGGCGGGGTCACCAAGCCCAGGCCACCGGTCAGTACCAGCACCAGGCCGAAGTGGATCGGGTCGATCCCGTAGGCCTTGGCCACCGGCAGGAAGATCGGCGTGCAGATCAGGATCATCGGTGCCAGGTCCATGAAGGTGCCCAGCAGCAGCAACATCACCACGATCATCAGCAGCACCATGAACTGGCTGTGCGCGAACGACTGCAGGAAGTCCACCGCAGCGGCGGGCACCTGCAGGAACGCCAGCAGCCAGCCGAACACGGCGGCGGTGGCGATCACGAACAGGATCACGCCGGTGCTACGCGCGGCATGGGTCACCGTGCCCAGGAACTCGCGCCAGTTGAGCTGGCGGTACAGCACCGTGGTCACCAGCAGCGCGTAGACCACGGCAATGGCCGCGCTCTCCACCGCAGTGAAAATGCCGGCGCGGATACCGATGAAGATCAACGCCACCAGGCCCAGGCCGGGCAGGGCGGAGACCATGCGCAGCAGCACCGCGCGCCAGCCCGGGAACACTTCCACCCCGTAACCGCGGCGGCGTGCCACCACGTAGCCGGTGACCATCAGTGCCACGGTCATCAACAGCGCCGGCACGATGCCCGCCGCGAACAGGTCGGCAATGGACAGGCCACCACCGGCCGCGGCCGAGAACAGGATCAGGTTGTGCGAGGGCGGCACCAGCAGCGCCACCAGCGCGGCGGTGATGCTCACGTTCACGGCGAAATCGCGGTCATAACCGCGCTTGACCATCTGCGGAATCATCGTGCCGCCGACCGCCGATACGTCGGCAATCGCCGAACCGGACACACCGCCGAAGAACAGCGAGGACAGGATCGACACCTGGCCCAGGCCACCCCGCATGCGCCCCACCAGCGACGATGCCAACGCGATGAGCCGTTCGGAGATGCCGCCGCGCATCATGATTTCGCCGGCGAAAATGAACAACGGAATGGCGATCAGCGAGGCCGAACCGGTACCGGCGGAGATCTGCTGCACCAGCACCAGCGTCGGCAGGTCCAGGTACCACAGCGCGGCCAGCGCGGCCGCCGCCAGCGCGTAGGCCACCGGCACCCCCAACAACAGCAGCACCGCGAACACGGTGAAAAGAATCGTAATGCCCATGATTCAGCGGTCTCCTTCTGCGTCAGCCAGCGCCGGTTGCGCGGCCTGCACCATCTGGTTCACTGCAAAGATCGCCATCAACGCACCGCCAATGGACAGCGGCAGGTAGTTGATGCTCTGCGGCAGGTTGGCGCCGGCGGTCTTGATGTCCAGCCCATCGAGCAGCAGCACCGCGGCCCACCAGGCAATCACCACGCCCAGTACCGCCACCACGAGTGAGGCGAACACATCCACCGCGCGGCGCAGGGTGGGGCCCATGTGCGCGGCCAGCAGGAAGAAGCCGAAGTGGCGGCGGGTGTGCACGCCGGTGGCCGCGCCCAGGCTCATCGCCGTGGCCAGCAGCAGCAGCGTCACCGGTTCGGTCCAGCTGGGCGAATCGTTGATGACGTAGCGGGCAAACACCTGCCAGCCCTGCACCACCACCAGCCCGAGCAGGGCGAGCACGGCGATGTAGATGGCAATGTCGGCAATGCGATCCAGCGCGCGTTGCGGCAGCGTGCGCAGGTCGACGAGGGTTTCGGAAGTCGTGTCGGACATCGCGGCGGGCCTCAGGCGAAGTCGCGGATGCGACGGGTGAGCGCGGCCAGTTCCGGCTGCTGCAGGTACTGCTGCAGCAACGGGTCGGCGGCCTTGCGGAAGGCCGGCATGTCGACCTCGTTGAACTGGATGCCGAAGTCGGCCACGGCCTGACGGGCGGTGCTTTCCGAGGCATCCCACTGCTGGCGCATCACGCCCACCGATTCACGCGCGGTCTGCAGCAGCAGCTGGCGGTCTTCGGGGCTGAGCGTTTCAAAGCTGCGCCGAGACATCAGCAGCACGTCCGGCGCGTACGAATGGTCGCTCTGCGACCAGTAGCGCGCCGCTTCGAAATGACGGCTGGAGTGGAAGCTGCGCATGTTGTTTTCCGCACCGTCGATCATGTGCGTTTCCATGCCCGAGAACGTGTCACCCAGCGACATCGGGGTCGGGTTGGCACCCAGCAGGCGCATCAGCTGGATGAAGATGTCCGACGAGGCCACGCGCAGCTTCAGGCCGTTCAGGTCCTTGGGTTCCACGATCGGGTGCTTGGTGTTGTAGAAGCAGCGCGCGCCGGAATCGTAGATCGCCAGGCCCACCAGATCGCGGCTTTCAAAGCCACGCAGCACCGTGTCGGCCACGCCGCCGTCGAGCGCGCGGCGCATGTGCGCCACTGATTCGAACACGTAGGGCAGGCACAGCGCCTGGGTCAGCGGGAACGCGTTGTTGAGCGCGCCCGAGTACACGCGGGTGATGTCGATGGCGCCGAAGCGGGCCATGTCGATCGCCTCCGATTCGCGGCCCAGCTGGCCGGAATGGTACTGGCGCAGCCTGAGGCGGCCGCCGGTCTTTTCTTCCAGTTGCTGGCCGATCCACTTCACCGCGGTCACGGTGGGGTAGTCGGCCACGTGCACATCGGTGGCGGTCAGCAGCCGTGCGCCGTCGGGCGCGGTGCTGCCCGGGCCGGAACAGGCCGACAGCACGGGCACGCTAAGCGCGCCCAGACTGGTGGCAAGGAAACTTCTGCGAGTAATCATCTGCGCCCTCCCAAGCGTACTCGCCATGGCCGCACGGTTACCCGGCGGCGATGGCCCTGCAGGTAATGTCGCCGTAACCGGCGAAACGGATCAGTGCCTGTTGGCCTACGGCGATGTCATGGATACCGGTGGCATTGCCACTGGCGATCAGATCGCCGGCCTTCAACGGGCGCCCACGCTGGGCCGAACGGGCCAGTGCGAAGGCATACGCGGTGCGCAGGCCGCCCGGCAGCAGGGTGGCGCCACCGGTGCCCACCACTTCGCCTTCGATGCGGGTTTCGGCGCGCAGATCGGCATCGTCCAGCCGGGTCCAGTCCGCGATTTCCGGGCCCAGCACCAGGCCGTTGTTGTTGCCGAAGTCCGACACCACCACGCGCGGGCCGAGCTTGTTGATCGTGGCCAGCGGGCTGCTGGCCACTTCCACGCCGATGAACAGCTTGGCGGGCAGGGCCTCAGCCTCTTCGGCGGTCCAGTGCAGCTTGTCGGCCGGGGCGTCCTGCTGGAGCTGGATCACGTACTCCGCTTCGACCGCGCCGAAGCCGCCGACGAACACCGGGATGTCCACTGTTCCACCGGTAGCATTCCAGAGCCGCTGAGAGAAAATCGGGCCCAGCAGGCGGTCGTCGCCGGAAACGTCGCGACGTTCGGCGGCGATGTAGCCGACCTTCCAGCCCACCACCTGGTCGTCCCAGAGCGCGATGGCCTGGTCCTGCACCCGGTAGGCGGTGATCAGGTCTTCCGGGATGGTTCCGGGGAAATCCGGCAGTGAACGGCCCTCCTGGCGGGCCGTGACGAACGCGTGGGCGATGTCGCCCAACCCCTGTTCTGGCAGGTCCTGTTTGCCTTGATCGTTGCTCAAGCGGGTCTCCCGGTGATTTGTTGCACTGCCCATCGACAGCACTTGGATGAGCTGTATATGGTAAACCGGTGTCATTGGCAATGTGCACCGCGTCAGAACCCGCACCGCCCCGGCACGCTACCGTTTGCCCACCCCCGAGAGGATCGTTGCGGATGCGTTGCGCCCTGTTGATGTCCCTGCTGGCCGGCTGCCTGCTGACCGCCGTTGCCCCGCCCCCGGCCCAGGCCGGTGAGCGCCCGGTGCCGCAGACCGAACCCGCCCCCGGCACGCCCACCCGCATTGAACTCTGGCCCGCCGGCAAGGTACCCGGTGAGCCCCAACACGCCACGGCGCCCAACGTGATCGAGCGCAGCGCCGACCCGGCGCTGCCGGACCGCTACATCGACAACGTCAGCGCGCCGTACCTGGTCGCCTACCGCCCGGCGAAACCGAACGGCACCGCCCTGCTGGTCATTCCCGGCGGCGGCTACCAGCGCATCGTGCTCGACAAGGAGGGCACCGCGCTGGTGCCGGCCTTCGTGGAGCAGGGCGGGGTGACCCTGTTCGTCCTGCGCTACCGGCTGCCGGCCGGGCGCGAGGACCGCCAGGCCGCACTGGCCGATGCACAGCGTGCGATGCGGGTGATCCGCGCCGGCGCGGTGAAGTGGCAGCTGGATCCAAAGCGGATCGGCGTGATCGGCTTTTCCGCCGGCGGCCACGTCGCCGCGCGGCTGGGCAACGGCTACGCCACCGCGCTGCCGGGCATCGGCGATGCCACCGATGCGCTCAGCGCGCGCCCGGATTTCGCCCTGCTGCTGTACCCGGTGATCGACATGGGCCGGCACGCGCACAGCGGCTCGCGCACCCGGCTGTTGGGCGCACACCCCACGCCCGCGCTGGAGCAGCAGTATTCGATGCAGGCGCAGGTCAGCGCGCAGACCCCGCCCACCTTCCTGGTCCACGCGCAGGACGACGACGTGGTGTCGGTGCACAACAGCCTGCTGTATTACCAGGCACTGCTGGCGGCAGGCGTGCCCAGCGAAATGCACCTGTTCGCAGACGGCGGGCACGGCTTCGGCGTACGCCTGCCGCCCACTGCCCTTGCCACCCAGTGGCCCACCCTGGCGCTGCGCTGGATGCAGGCGCAGAACGCGGAGGCGGCGCCATGACCCTCACGCCTGCCGACCTGCAGCGCCGGCGCTTCCTGCGCGACAGCGCGCGTTACGCGATGTTGCTGGCCGCCGGAACGTTGCCGCTGGTGTCGTCGCTGGCAAGCGCGTCCAGCCGCACCGCCCCGACCGATTCGCTGGCAAACGTGCGCGGCGGCCGCCTGCGTGGCCGGTACGACAAGGGCGTGCATCGTTTCCTTGGCGTGCCCTATGGCGCGGATACCGCCCCCCGCCGTTTCCAGCCGGCGCTGCCTGAAGTGCCCTGGCGCGGCGTGCGCGATGCCCTGGCCTACGGCGCGTCCGCACCGCAGGGCGGCAACGACGGCCCCGGCAGCGAGGACTGCCTGTTCCTCAACGTATGGACCCCGGCACTGCGCGATGGCGCACGCCGCCCCATCCTGTTCTACATCCACGGCGGCGCCTACAACAACGGCTCCGGCAGCGACCCCCAGTACGACGGCAGCGCGCTGTGCCGGCGCGGCGATGTGGTGGTGGTCACCGTCAACCACCGGCTCAACGTGTTCGGCTACCTGTACCTGGCGCAGCTGGGCGATGCCCGCTTCGCCGATTCGGGCAACGTGGGCCAGCTCGATCTGGTCCAGGCGCTGCAGTGGGTGCGCGAACATGCGCACGCGTTCGGCGGCGATGCCGACAACATCACCGTGTTCGGCCAGTCCGGCGGCGGCGCCAAGATCGCCACGCTGATGGCCATGCCCGCCGCACGCGGCCTGTTCCAGCGCGCGTGGACCATGAGCGGCCAGCAGGTCACTGCGGCCGGACCCCGCGCGGCCACCCAGCGCGCGCAGATCGCGATGCAGGCGGTGGGCGCACGGGATGTCCCGGCCTTGCTGGCGCTGCCGGTGCCAGCGCTGCTGGCGGCCACCCGCGCGCGCGATCCGTCGCGGGTGGAAAGCACCAGCCTGTATGTCGGGCCGGTGGTCGATGGCGGCGCGCTGCCGGTACACCCGTTCTGGCCAAAGGCGCCCGGGCAGTCCGCTGGGATCCCGATGGTAATCGGCAACACCCACGACGAAACGCGCGCGTTCCTGGGCCACGACCCGGCCAACTTCGCGCTGACCTGGGAAACGTTGCCGGCAAAGCTGGAGAAGGAGCAGTTCGTCGATCTGCTGCCATCGGCGGTGATCGCCGAATACCGGCGCCTGTATCCGCACTACACGCCCTCCGATGTGTTCTTCGCCGCCACTACCGCCGGCCGCTCCTGGCGCGGGGCGGTGGAGGAACTGGAAGCACGGGCGCGGCAGGGTGCGCCCACCTGGGCCTACCAGCTCGATTGGGGTTCGCCGCTGGACGGCGGCAGGCTCGGCGCCTTCCACACGCTGGATATCCCGCTGGTGTTCGACAACATCCGTGCGGAGGGTTCGCGCACAGGTGAAAGCGACAGCGCACAGCGCATGGCGGCATCGATGAGCGATGCCCTGATCGCCTTCGCCCGCACCGGCAACCCGCAGCACCCGGGACTGCCCCAGTGGGAGCCCTATGGCCTGGATCGCCGCCAGACCATGCTGTTCAACACCCCGCCACAGCTCGCTGACGACCCACGCGGCGGCGAACGACGCCTCTACCAGCAAGCCCCGTTCGTACAGCGGGGCACGATGTAGCGACACGCCACGCGTGTCCTACGCATACCTGGCCCCGCTCCAAACAACGATAGGCAGCACCAACCAAACAACGAAATCCAATAGATTTTCGGCCAAAAAGCGGTCATCAGCCGTGATTCAGATCAAACATGTCCTTAACCTCCATCGCCTAGACTGGGGGCATGCAGGACCATTGCGATCCCTTTCCGCCGTTCCATGGCCGCGATCGATTGATAGCCGCCATCGATCACGCCGTGCAGCATGACGATCCACAGCAGATCGCCAGAACGCTGCGCGGTGCGCTCTGCGAGGCCATTGCCGACAGCCGCATCCAGCTGCCGGCCTGCGTGCACCGCCCGATCAGCGACCACTACGCCCGCCGCGAGCTGTACCGCAGTCCGGCGTACGGCTACAGCATCGTGGCGATGAGCTGGGCGCCGGGGCAGGGCACGCCGCTGCATGACCACAGCGGCCTGTGGTGCGTGGAAGGGGTGTGGCTGGGGCAGCTGGAAGTCACCCAGTACCGGCTGCTGGAACGCCGTGGCGAACGCTTCCGCTTCCAGCCCGAACCGTCGGTGATCGGCGACTGCGGCAGCGCGGGCAGCCTGATCCCGCCGCACGAATACCACACCATCCGCAACACCAGCGATGAACGGCTCGCCATCTCGGTGCACGTCTACCAGGGCGAAATGACCCGCAGCGCGATCTTCGAACCCGGCCACGACGGCTGGTACGAGCGCCGCATGAAGGAAATGGAAACCGACGCCGCGTAGCGCCACGCCCTGCGTGGCAGGGGGCGATGGGGCGTTGTCAGGCGCCGCTGGGTTGGATGCACCAGACGGCCTCGTCGCCTTTGCTGAAACGGGTCAAGGAGAAGCTGGTGCCGGCGTAGACCGTTGTGGACCTGGCGTTTTCGGGCAGCTTCAACTGCCAGTTCGGCAACGACACCCGCGCCGTGGGAAAGCCTACGTGCAACGCCCAGAACACGCCGGCCGCATACGCAATGACCAGCTGGACGCGCCCGGTGCCATCGCGCACTTCAACGTGATCCACACCGCCGTCCTGGTACTCCCGCACCCGCCAACCGTGCGATACCCCGGAAACCTCGGGCTGTGGGCGCGGAGGTGCCTCGGTCCGCACCGCCTCCTCGATGGCGGCAAGGCTGGTGTTCATAGGTGTATCCCCAAGAAGTAAGGCGCTATGCATCGGCGGGGCGATGACGACTCGATGCTATCTGCGGCCATTGGGGTGGTGCGTTGAAGATGCTCCTAGATTTGATGCGGGGTTCACCGCCAAGATGCCTGCATGTCGCCACATCCCGCCAAGGAACCGCAGCCCGTGACTTCCCGCCCCTTCCTCCAGGTCAACGTCTTCAGCACCGATCCGCTTCTAGGCAATCCGCTGGCCGTGGTGCTTGATGCCGATGGGATGAGCGATGCACGCATGGCCGCCTTTGCGCGCTGGACCAACCTGAGCGAGACCACGTTCGTATCGAAGCCGAGCGACCCGCGTGCCGATTACCGCGTGCGGATCTTCACCACGCTGGGCGAGCTGCCGTTCGCCGGGCATCCCACGTTGGGCAGCTGCCATGCGTGGCTGGCCACTGGCGGCGTGCCGCGTGGCGGGGAAATCGTGCAGCAGTGCGGGATTGGGTTGGTGCGGATCCGCCGCGATGCGGCCGGGCTGGCGTTCGAGGCGCCGCCGTTGCGGCGGCAGGGGCCGCTGGACCCGGCGTTGCGCGAGCGGGTGCGGGCAGGATTGGGGGTGGCCGTCGGTGACCTGGTGGATGCGCAGTGGGTGGATAACGGCCCGCCGTGGTTGGCGTTGCGGTTGCGCAGCCGTGCGGCCGTGTTGGCGGTGCGGCCGGACTACGCCGTGTTGGATGGGCTGATGGTGGGCGTGTTCGCCGCGTGTGGCGAAGGCGACGCGGTGGATGCACAGTTTGAATCGCGCGCGTTCATTGCCGGCGAGGCAGCGCCGGAGGATCCGGTGACCGGAAGCCTCAATGCGGGGATTGCGCGGTGGTTGTTGCGCGAGGGCGCCGCGCCGGACCGGTATGTGATCAGCCAGGGCACGGTGCTGGGGCGCGCCGGGCGCGTGCAGGTGGAGCGGGTGGGAGAGGCGTTGTGGATCGGGGGTGCGTGCGTGACGTGTATCGAGGGCTCGGTGACGTTGTAGGCGGTTACTCGACCGCCACCACGTTGTTGAGCTGGGTCACTTCGGCGCTGCCATCGGCCAGCACCACCCGCACCTTCAACCCGCTGCGGTTACCCGCAGGCAGCGGCAATCCCACCGTGGTGGTCTTCGGCATCAGGTCGGTGGGCGCTGCCATCGCTGGAATCTCGATCCGCGCCAGCTCGCGCCCGCCCGCATCCTCGAGCACCGCCGTCCCCAACGGCGTGCCCACATGCCCCAGGCTGTGCACGGTCACGTGCACCTGGCGGCCATCCACGCGGACATCGCCGCGGCCCACTCCCAGGTCCGGCCGCTGCTCCACCGGCGTGCCCGGCTGGATCAGCTCGAACTCCACCACCTGCGCCTGCCCGGGCGCGAACCGCAGTGGCACGGATGCACTGCGCTCCAGCGTTACCTCGCGCACGTCTGCCTTGCCATCGATCCGGTCATCCCCGTCCCGGTCGACCCCGCTGGTCATCCGCCAGGTCCCGGCAGTGACGTTCCACGTGCTCATCTGCGCATCCACCGCGCGCTTGCCGGTGTTGTACGCAATCACCTTGAAGCGCTCCGTGGACGGCGCATGCACCAGCAGCGCCACCTGTTCGGCCGCATCGGGCTGGGCGAAGCGCCAGCTCACCGTATGCCCCGGCCAGCTCTGGTTGCGCTTGAGCGCGATACCGCCCAGCCGCGCCCGCTGCAGGAACTCGCTGGGTGCTTCCACCCGGTCCGACCACCAGTGGCCTTCGGTGTTCATGTACTCGCGCTGCGCCTTGGCCTGGATGCCATCGGCGTGCAGCGCTTCCAGGTACTTCTTGTCGCCGGTGGCCTGCCACGCCATCAGGCTGGAAAAGCCGGTGTTGCCTGCATCGGCATCGGCCACCAGCGTCGGGTTCCACGCGGCCGCCTTGCCCAGCACCTCCACGTAGTTCTCGCCCAGGTTGGCCAGCGCACCGGGGCCGCCGCGCTCCACGCGGTAGTCCAGCGCCTTCAGGTACTTGTCGTCGCCGCTCCAGCGCCATGCCGCCCAGAACGTGTGCATCACATCGCCACCGCCCGAGCCGTTGTTGAGCTCGCCGCCGCGCACCTTGCCCGTGGCCCAGTTGATCTCGTTGGGCAGCGCCCAGCGACCCTTGTCGTCGGTGTAGGCGTGGGCCAGGTAGCTGTCGGCCAGCCCGGTGACCAGCTTGCGGCCGGTCGGGTCGGCGTTGTACTGGCCCATCAGGAACGCCGGGTGCAGCGCCGGGAACGAATACGGCTTCTGCCACTGCCAGTTCGGTTCGCGGTAGACCTTGTTGCCGCCGAACCAGTTGCTGGAGAACAGCAGGTGGCCCTGCGGGTTGGGCAGGATGATGCGCGCATCGAACGCCTTCACCGTTTCCATCAGGCGCTCCACCGTGAGCGGGTCGCCCCAGTTGAGGTACAGCATGGCGCTGTTGGCGTTGATGCCTTCCTCGTAGGCGTGCAGCTCATCGGTTTCGATGGTGCTCAGCCCGTTGGAGAACATGCCGTTGCGGTACACCGCGTCGGACAGCGCGGTGAGCGAGCTGTTGAGCCGGTCCGGCTCCACGCCCATCAGCGCCAGGCCCGGCCACTGCTGGGTCAGGTCGGTATCGTCGGAAATGCCGCCGCCGAAGTCGCCGTAGGCGATCTGGCGGTTGTCGATCCACCAGTCCACGAAGCGGCGCACGTACTTCAGGTCTTCGGTCTGGCGGAACGCCCACAGCGGCACGCCCTTGGGCGCTTCGGGCTGGGTGAACGGCGGTTTGCCCTGGCTGTTGTAGCTGATGTAGTTCCAGTACAGCCGGCCCAGTTCGTGGTCCGGGTCCACCCGCAGCAGGTCGGTCAGGTCCGCGTACACGCGCGCATACAGGCGCTGGCGCTTGGAGGTGGTGTGCTCTTCGACCAGGAAGCCCCAGTTGTCGCGGGCCTGGTTGAAGCGGTCGGCCACGTGTTCTTTCTTTGCTTCCGCACGCGCCTTGTACACCATGCGGATCTCCGCGCCGTCCAGCGAGGCCGCGTTGAAGCCCGGCGCGCCCGAGGCGATGCTGATCCACAGGCTGTCGGCGGTGAGGATCCGGTCGCGCAGGTCCAGCCACAGCGTGCGCTTCTCGTTCGGCTTCACCGACACCGACACATCGATCATGTCGCGCGCCGGCCAGATCGGGTCCTTGATGCGGATGTTGAGCGGAATCAGCCCGTCGCGCGCGGCCGGCAGGTTCAGCGCCGGCAGGTCGATGGCCACGCCGTCCAGCCCGTCGTACATGTTTTCCCAGCTGTGCGCCCAGCTGCGGATCAGCGGCTGCGCGGCGGGCGCATCGCCCACGCCGGAGGGCACCAGCACGTGCACGATCGGCAGCGGGTTGGCCGGCAGCGTCTCCGCGCCGCGGCGGCGCGAGCCCGCGCCCTTGGGCAGCGCCATCACCGTGCTGCGCTCGGCGGCCGGGTAGCGGCCATCGATGTACTCGCGCAGCGTAGTGATGTTGAGGTAATCGGGCAGCGCCTGGCTGTCCACCCGGTAGCGCTGCTTGACCGTGCCCTCCGGCTCGCCCGCATCGCTGACCTGGTAGGCCCAGATCTCCTGGATGGGGGTTTCCTGCGCGGTGTTGCGGAAGTGCAGCACCCCACCGGTCTGCGCCGGGATGTCGTCCACGCTGCGCACCATGCCCTGCGGGCGCTGCAGCAGGGTCGTTGCAGCACCGTCGCCGTTGCTGTGGCTGAGCGAGCCGAATGCCGCACCGCGCACTTCGACGCGGTTGACGGTCTCGCCCGCCGGCAGGGTCAGGTCGAGCTGCTGGCCGCCTTCCACGTAGGTGTTCCAGTCCGGCAGCTGGAAATAATCATTGCGGCCGGGCAGGCGCGAACGGTTGTACACGCCGGGCCAGGTGGTCTCGGCGATGCCGTCGGTGGCCTTCCACATCCACTGTTTGTGGTCTTTGCTGTCGGCGAACTCGATCTTGCGGAGGGTGGTGGTCGGGCTGGTCAACGCGGGCGGCGCGGCGCTGTCCCAGCCGAAGCGGTGGTTCCAGGCGCGCATCGCGGCGGTATCGGCGACGGCAGTGGTCGGGGCCTTGTTGGCGGCCAGCGCGGCCATGCCGGCGGAATCCAGCAGCTGGTCGTACACCCGGATCTCGTCGACATCGCTGCCGCGCAGGAAGTTGTAGCGACTCTGTACCTGGTAGGGCGCCATCACCCGGCCGGCGAGGCCGAGCTGGTCCAGGGCGGCATCGTAGTCGGCGGTGGTCTCCTGGCGGGCGACCTCCTTGCCGTCCACGTACAGGCGCACGCCATGGTTCTCATCCCAGCCGAAGGCGATGTGCTGCCACTGCTGGGGCGAGGGATTCTGGTCGAGCTTGAACGACACGCGGGTGCGCGCCAGGTTGGCATCGGTCACGAAGGCATCGAAGCCGTGGCCGTTCCAGTCGATGCGTAGCCAGGCCATGTCCCAGCTGCTGTGGTCGGCATAGCCGACCCGGAAGATCACGAACGGTGCTTCACCCACCGCGTAGCGGGGGCGCCAGTAGAAACCGAGGGTGCCGCGCTGGGCCTGGATGTTGCCGGGGGCGTTCCAGGACAGCACGCCATCGTCTTCCCACTGGATGGCCGCACCGTGCGCGCCATCGGGCACGCGTTTGACCTTGTCCTGGAAGTTCGGAATGGCATCGCCGTGCGCGGTGTCGGCGGTAAATCCCTTGTCGGCCGATACATGGAACAGCAGCTGCGGTGCAGCCTGTGCGGACGAAGCACCGGCCATCAACATCAGCGCCAGCGCAATCGCCTTCGGTAGCGCCGGCCGTTGCCCGGCCCGCGGAATTCCACCCTCAACACAAAGCAGCATGTGACCTTTCCTTTCCACAGCGAGACGCCACGGCCGCAATGCCAACGCAAGGCCGTCAGAAACTAGCAAAGGGGACGCGGTGCGGCATCTTGCGCCGCAGCAGCGGCGTGGTTGCCCACGCCGCTGCCGGTTGCGATGAATCAGAACTTGTAGCGCGCGCCCAGCATGAACTGCCGGCCGGTTTCGGTGTACTGCAGCGGCAGGCGACCGGTGGCCGGCGAGTACACCCACTCGTCGCTGGCTTCGTTGGTCAGGTTCATGCCTTCCAGGCTCAGCTCCAGCTTGTCGCTGATCGCGTAGCGGATCGAGGCATCGATGAAGGTGGTGCCGGTCATGCCGTGGGTACCGTCCACGTTGAAGCCCGCTTCGGTGCCGGGCACCTGGGTCAGGTAATCGTCGCGGTTGGTGGCCGACACACGGCCCGAGAACACCTTGCCTTCGTAGAACAGCGTGGCGTTCCAGCTCGACTTGGACAGGCCCGTCAGGTCGGCCTTCATCACCGGCTGGCCGCTGGAGTTGATGTACTGGATCTGCGATTCCACCCAGGTGTAGTTCAACTGGATGCCCAGGTTGGACCAGTTGCCCGGCAGGAAGGTGAAGGGCTGGGTGTAGTTCGCTTCCACACCGTGCAGCTCGCCACCGGGGGTGTTGACCGGCTTAGTGTAGGTGAAGTCATCCGCCGGCGAGGCGCCGGTGCCGATCAGCAGCGAATCCGGCAGGCCGCTGGCGCTGTACGGCGCCACTTCGCGGGTGGTCTGCACGAAGCTTTCGATGTCCTTGTAGAACAGGCCGATACCGGCCATGGCACCTTCGCTGAAGTACCACTCGAAGCCCAGGTCCACGTTGGTGGCGCGGATCGGGTCCAGGTTCGGGTTGCCGCTGGAGATGGTGCGTGCACCGCCGGCCACGGCCACCGTGGCACCCGGGGTCAGGCTGCCCAGGCCCGGGCGGCTCATCACCTTGGCCGCACCCAGGCGGATCAGGAAGTCCGGCGCCACTTCAGCAACGAGGTTGAAGGAGGGCAGGGTGTCGTCGTAGCTGCGGTCCACCGTGGTGGACACCGTGCCGGTGGCCAGGGTGGAAAGGCCGGTGGAGCTCTGCTTGGTCTTTACATAGCGCACGCCGAAGTTGCCGGAGAGCGGGATGCTGCCGAGGTCGGTGGAGAACTCGCCCATCAGGTAGCCACCACGGTCTTCCTCGTCCACGCTGCGCACGTTGTTGGCGCGTGGGGCCACGGCGTAGATACCGGAGTTGCTGTAGATGTCGAACTGGTTGACGAAGGCGTTGAGGTCCGGCACCACCCACTGGTCCGGGCTTCCGGTGATGCCCTTCAGGCCGGCCTGGTCGGTCATGTCCACTGGCACGATCTTGGTGCCGTTGGGGAAGTTGGGCACGGCCAGTTCGCTGGCGCGGCGCAGTTCCACGGTGCTGAAGGTGTAGTTCTTGGCCAGGATGCCGCCCTTCAGGCGGAAACCGGGGCTGATGTTCCAGTTGAAATCGACCTGGCCGGTGTCGAAGTCATTGTCCACGTACTGCGGGCGCAGGCGGATTTCAGCCAGTTCCCAGCCGTTCGGGTCGGTCGGGTCGATGCCGTAGTTCAGCGTCGGGAAGCGGCTGTTGCCGCGGTAATCGTAGCTGTAACCATCGACATCGTACTTGTCCATGATGATCGTGGTCTGGATCGGGTTCTCGTGCTTGGAGCGCGAGATGCCGACCTTGCCGGACAAGGTGAAGTCATCGCCAAAGCGGTGCTGGCCGTTCAACGCGATCTGCTTGAATTCCGTGCTCCACTCGTCGTGGCGGTTTTCGCTGCGGATATCGACGTTGTCGAATTCGCCGTAGACGAGCGCGTTGTTCTCGATCACGCCGTTCTTGACGATCATGTTCGGCTTGCCGACCAGGCGCGGGTTGCTGCTGGTGCCGCGGCTGAAGGAAATCGCCTCGATGTAGTGCTCGTCACGCTCGGCGTCGATCTTCGAATACAGCGCGTCCAGCGAGATTTCGGTGGCGTCGGTGGGCTTCCACTGCAGGGTGCCGGTCGCGCCCAGGCGCTTCTGCTCGTGTTCCATCTGCACGTAGCGCGGGAAGCGCGGGTGGTATACATCGGCCGAGCGCGCTTCGGTGAACGGCGAGGCCGCGCTGAAGTTGCCGTTGCTCGGGCCGTTGGCCCAGCGGCCGGTGTTGGACCCTTCTTCCAGCGCCTGGCGCTCGGAATAGGCCACCGACAGCAGGCCGCCGAAGGTACCGTCGGCCCAGGTGTTGGAGATCAGCGCGGCCACGCGCGGGTCGGCCTTCTGTGCCATCGCGTTGTAGCTGGCCTGGCCGCTGGCGGCGAAGGTGTAGCCGTCGTAGTCGAACGGGCGCGCGGTGCGCAGGTCGACCGTGGCGCCCAGCGAACCTTCTTCCACGTCGGCCGAGGCGGTCTTGCGCACGATCAGCTGCGAGAACAGGTCCGAGGCGAACACGTTGAAGTCGAAGCCACGGCCGCGGTTGGTGCCACCGCTCTGGTCGCCGGCGCCCACCGTGGTCAGCGCTTCCATGCCGTTGATGCGCACGCGGGTGAAATCCGGGCCCAGGCCGCGGACCGAGATGTTGCGGCCTTCGCCGGCTTCGCGGGTGATGACCACGCCGGGCACGCGCTGCAGCGACTCGGCCAGGTTCAGGTCGGGGAACTTGCCGATATCCTCGGCAACGATGGCGTCGACCACGCCCGATTCGCTGCGCTTGATGTCCAGCGCCTTCTCGACGCTGGCGCGGTAGCCGGTAACGGTGACGGTATCCAGGTCGGTGGCCGCGGTCGGGGCCGGATCCTGCGCCAGGGTGGTACCGCTCAGCGCCAGGCCGATGGACAGGGCGAGCAAGGTAACCGGTGTCTTTTTATGGATGTTTCGATATTGCATGTTTTCCCTCTCCCAAGGTGCTACATGAAACAGCTATCCGGCGACATGTCAGTGCAATGACACCGCTGGTCAGGGCGGACGTTAACAGTCCGTTGGGGATCGGGCATCTTGCACCGCAACAGACTTTCAATGTCCCGTAGACGCTTGCGGGACATAGGTTCCGACAAACCGGGCGGGTGGACGAAGGCCGCCGCACCGCTAGAATGACACCGCTAGCCATTACTGTCCGGGCCCTGACCCGCAGGTCATGCCCACCACGAAGGGATCCATCGCCATGAGTCGTGTTGTCTGTTTCGGGGAGTTGTTGCTGCGCATGAGCGCGCCGGGCCGTGAGCTGCTGCTGCAGACGCCGCAGCTGGCGGTGCATGCCGGCGGCGCGGAGGCCAACGTGGGCGTGTCGCTGGCCCACTTCGGGCACACGGTGCAGATGGTCAGCACGCTGCCGGCCAACCCGCTGGGCCAGTTCGTGGCCGGGGAACTGCGAAAGCATGGGGTGGACACCTCCGCTGTGCAGACCCGTCCCGGCCGCATGGGACTGTACTTCCTCACCACCGGGGCGGTGCAGCGCGCCAGCGAAGTGGTCTACGACCGCGTGGACTCGGCATTCGCGCAGGGCACGGCGGCCGACTATGACTGGGATGCGCTGCTGCGCGGAGCGCAGTGGCTGCACCTGTCCGGGGTGAGCCCGGCGCTGAACCCGGCGATGGCCGAGGCCACCCTGGCGGCGGCGCGCGCGGCGTGCGAGCGCGGGGTCAAGGTCTCCTTCGATGGCAACTTCCGCCCCTCACTGTGGGCGCGCTGGGAGGGCGATGCACCGCGCATCCTGCGCGAGCTGTTTGCCTGCGCCACCGTGGCCTTCGCCGACTACCGCGATATCGGCGTGGTGCTGGGCGGGCAGTTCGAGCAGCCTGAGCCGGCCGACCGCGTGGACGCCGCCGCCGCGCAGGCCTTCGCCGCCTTCCCGCGCCTGCAGTGGATGGCCTGCACGCAGCGCGCGCCGGTCAGCGTGGATCACCACCGGCTGGGGGCGATGCTGCTGGGCCGCGATGGCACCCGCGCCGTGGCGCCCACCCGCGAGATGATCGGCATCGTCGACCGCATCGGCGGCGGCGATGCATTCGCCGCCGGCATCCTGCATGGCATGATGCAGGGCTTCGAACCGGAGCAGATCGTGCGTTTCGGCCTGGCTGCGGCCAGCCTGAAGCATTCCATCCCCGGTGATTTCAACCCCGTCAGTGAAGCTGACGTACTGGCCCTGACGGGCGAGGAGCGATTCGATGTCCGGCGCTGATCCGCGCGTACGCGCAGTCCTGAAACTGGCCCCGGTGATTCCGGTGTACACCCCTGAAAGCGTGGACGAGGCGGTGCACGTCGCCCAGGCGCTGTTCAACGGCGGGCTGCCGGTGATCGAGGTGACCCTGCGCACCGCCATTGCGATGGACGCAATCCAGGCGATGGTGGACGCCGTGCCGGATGCAGTGGTGGGTGCGGGCACCGTGCTGACCGCCGCGCAGATGGAGCGGGTGAAGGCCGTGGGTGGGCGCTTCGCTGTGGCACCCGGTGCAACCGAACGCTTGTACGCCGCCGCGCGCGATACCGATCTGCCGTTCCTGCCAGGCGTGGCTACGTCTTCCGAATTGATGCTGGGGCTGGAGCACGGGCTGGATACGTTCAAGTTCTTCCCGGCCGTGCAGGCCGGTGGCACGGCGATGCTGTCGGCGTGGACCGGCCCGTTCGGCGATGTGCGGTTCTGCCCGACCGGCGGGATCAGCGCGCAGACCGCGCGCGATTTCCTGCACCTGCCCAATGTGCTGTGCGTCGGTGGGTCGTGGTTGACCACGCGGGCATTGCTGCAGGCGCGCGATTGGGCAGGGATTGAAGCGTTGGCGCGGGATTCTGCTGCGCTGGTGGGGTGAGGTTGCCGTCACGACCAACGGTCGTGACCTACCGGGGGGACGTGTCCGGATCGGATGCGGGTCCATAATGGGCGCCATCCCGTTGCTGGTATGCGTCCATGTCTGCGTTATCCACTGCCAAGTCCGTCGTACTCTCAGTGCTCAGCGTGGTGGTGGCGCTGTTCGTGCTCGGCATGGTGAGCGGTGCCGGCGGATGGATCGCGCCCTGGCTGGGGTTGGGCGAGGGCGAGGTGCGGCTGGCGTGGGACCTGGGCTGGACGATCCTGGGTGGCGTGGCCGCTACGGCGTTCGCTGCACGCTATGCGCCGAAGTGGCCGTACGGGCATGGCGGGGTGGTGTGGGTATTGATTGCCGCCGCGTCGGTGTATGCCGCGTGGGATCTGGGCAGCGATTACCCGTTCTGGTTCGTGGTGACGTTGCTGGTGTCGTTGCCGGTGCAGGCGGTTGGAGTCTGGTTGGGGGCGCGGTACCGGCCTCGGTGATTACGCGCGCCCGATCACAACGTCGGCAACACCTGCTTGATCTGGTCGATCCCTTCCCAGGGATCTTTCTTCAGCTTCTGCGCACGCTGCAGCGCCTTCGGTAGCGGGAACGCGTCGGCGGCGGTGACACGCCCCAGCTCTTCCCAGCGCAGCGGCACTGCCACGCCGGCTGATGGCCTGGCACGCAGCGACCACGAACACACGCTTGTGGCGCCGCGCGCATTGCGCAGCCAATCAATGAAGATGACGCCGTTGCGCTTGGCCTTGCTCATGGTGGCCACGTAGCGGTCCGGTGCGTGCTCGGCCATCGCCTGGGCGAACGACTCGCAGAAGTCCTTCGCCTGCGCCCAATCCGCCTTCGGCTTCAGCGGCACCACCACGTGCAGGCCCTTTCCACCGGACAGGCGCACGAAGCTTTCCAGCCCGATCTCCTGCAGGCGGTCGCGCACATCCCGCGCAGCGGCCTTGATCGCTGCCCAGGTCACGCCCTCACCGGGATCCAGGTCGAACACCAGCCTATCAGGGTGTTCGGGGTCGTCCACGCTGGCACCCCATGGGTGCAGCTCCAGGGTGTTCATCTGCACCAGCTGCAGCAGGCCTTCGGCGTCTTCGATGTAGAGGTAGTCCTCGCGGCCGCTCTTCTGCTCCAGCGGGATGGCCTCCACCGCGTCGCCCAGCCCGGTGCCGTGGTGCTTCTGGAAGAAGCACTGCTTGTCCACGCCATCGGGGCAGCGCAGCAGTGACAGCGGCCGGCGGGCGACCTCGGGCAGGATCCAGCGCGCCATCTGGCGGTAGTAGTCGGCGACATCACCCTTGGTGAGTCTGGCCTTGGCGAACACCACGCGTTCGGGGTGGGAGATGTTCACGCCGTCGGCTGCGGGAGCGGATACGTTCGCTTTTGCAGGCGACTTCGTCGCCTTCGCTGCCTTGGCAGGTACCGCACTGGCCGCCGCGCCCAGGTCCTTGGCCGTCTTGTCCTCGCGCAGACGCTTGAAGCTGGCCTGGCGCAGCAACCCTTCCTTGGCCCAGCCACGGAACGCGACTTCGGCCACCAGCGTGGGTTTGACCCAATGCACGCTGTTCGCCTTGAACGGCACGTGCGGGGGCAGTTCAATGGCGGCCTTGTCGGTATCCAATGCCTTCAGCTGGCGGTGCATCGCGGCCAGCCTGGCATCATCGAAGCCGGTGCCCACCCGACCGACGTAACGTAGGCCTCCCTTATCCGGAGTGGCCATCAGCAGCGAGCCGAAGCCGCTGCGTGAGCCCTTGGGGTCGGTGTAGCCCACCACCAGGAACTCATCGGTGTTCTCGTGCTTCACCTTCACCCAGCTGGGCGAGCGCGCGTTGACGTAAGGCGCATCCACCCGCTTGCTGATGATGCCTTCGAAGCCCGCCTTGCCGCTGGCTTCGAACACCGCCGGGCCGTGATCGAGCACGTGGTCGCTGTAAGCCAGCGTGCCAGGCGTATCGCCCAGCAGATCCTTCAGGAGTGTCTTGCGACCCAGCAGCGGCGCACGGCTGATATCCACACCGGCCACGCCGGGCATGTCGAACACCACGTAGCGCAACGGCTGTTTGGCGGTGCCGTCGATGACTTTCTGCAGGCCGGTGAAATCGCTGCGGCCCTGCGCGTCCAACATCACCAGCTCGCCATCCAGGCGCAGGTCGGTGACCGGCAGCGCTTCGATGGCCTGCACGACCTCGGGGAAGTCGTCGGTCCAGTTCAAGCCGTTGCGCGAGCGCAGTGCCACCACGCCATCGCGGACATCAGCAAGCAGGCGGTAGCCATCCCATTTGATCTCGTGCAGCCAGGCCTCGCCGTTGGGTGCACTGTCGCGGTGGTCGGTGAGCTGGGGCTTGAAGTCGTGGGGGTAAGGCGAGTCGCGGGCATGCTCCAACGACAGCGCGCGCTTTGCCCAGCGCGCGTCGGCATTGCGGCGCGACACGCGCTTGGTCGTCCTGGACGTCCTGGTCGAGCGGGTCGTTGTGATCGTGGTGGACGTGGTTTTCTTTACGGTCTTCGTCGATGTTCGCTTGGGTGGCACGACTTCCTCCAGCAGCGCATCCGCATCGGAATCGCGCGCTTCTTCGTCATCACGCTTGATCAGCAGCCACTGATGCTGCTTCCCCTTCATGTTGGTGCGCACCAGCTTCCAGCCGCCCTTGAGCCTGCTCCCGTGCAGCACGAAGTCCACCTTACCGGCGGCGATCGCCTCCAGCGGGTCGCCATCGCAGGCCCAGGTTCCGTGGTCGTACACATCCACATGGCCGGCGCCATAGTGGCCTTCGGGGATGTCGCCTTCGAACGTGGCGTAGGACAGCGGGTGGTCTTCCACCTCCACCGCCAGCCGCTTCTCGCCCACGCGCAGCGAGGGTCCCTTCGGCACCGCCCAGCTTTTCAGCACGCCATCGGCTGCCAGCCGTAAATCGTAGTGACGCGCACTGGCGTGGTGCAGCTGCACCACGAAGATCGGCCGGCGCGCGGCGGCGCCCCGGCGCTCGTCGTCGGGTTCGGGGGTTTCGCCGAAGCGGCGCTTGCGCCGGTACTCCTGCAACGACATGGCCGCTTACCCGGCCTTGCGCGTCGGCGCGCGCTTGGCGGCCTTCTTCGTCGCCTTGGTTGCTTTTGTCGCCTTGGTTGCCGCCTTGGTGGTTTTGGCTGTCTTCTTCGCAGGCGCCGCCTTCTTCACCACCTTCGACACCGCCGTCTTCTTGGCCGGGGTGCGCTTCTTCGCGTCCAGGCTCTTCTGCAGCAGCGACATGAAGTCCACCACGTTGGTGGTGGCATCGTGCGGGGCGGCCGGCTCGTCTTCCACCGTGGTGGTGCCGCCCTTCTGCTTGATGCGCTTGGTCAGCACCGCCTGCAGGCGTTCGCGGAATTCATCGTGGTAGTCATCCGGTTTCCACTCGCCGGACATGGACTCGATCAGCTGCTCTGCCATCGCCGTTTCCTTGCTGCTGATCCGATAGTCGGAGAGCGAGCCGGTGGGCAGCTTGTGTTCTTCCGGGTCCACCAGCTCCTGCGGGTAACGCAGGATCAACAGTACCAGCGCATCGTCATGCGGCATCACCGCGCACAGGTATTCGCGGGTACGCACCACCACGCGTGCGATGCCCACCTTGCCGGTGCTGCGCAGGGTTTCGCGCAGCAGCACATAGCCTTTCTCGGCCTTCTTGCCGGGCACCAGCAGGTAAGGCTTCTCGTAGTAGCGCGGGTCGATATGGCCCGCGTCGACAAAGGTTTCCACCTCCACGGTTTCGTGGCTTTCCGGTGCGGCGGACTTGATGTCGCTTTCTTCCAGCACGACATAGCTGCCCTTGTCGTACTCATAGGCCTTGACGATGTCCTTCCACGGCACTTCCTCGCCGGTATCGGCGTTGACCCGCTCGAAGCGGATCGGCTTGCGGTCGCGCGAATCGAGCATGCGGAAACTGAGGTCGGTCTTGCGCTCGCCCGACATCAGCGACACCGGCACGTTCAGCAGCCCGAATGACAGGGTTCCAGTCCAGATCGGTCGGGCCATGGCGGCGCCACTCCAGTGCAAAGCGGGAGGCCAGCTGTACCGCGCAGGGCGTGAAACGCCCGTGTCCGGCCCGTAAAGGCCGGCTGCACGCGCGCGGGGTTTACTGCAGCTGGCCGTGCACCGCGGCGGCGGGCATGTGGTCCAGCGCCATCCAGGCATCTTCGACAATGGCCCGCGCCTGCTGCCAGCCCAGCCGCGACTGGCCACGCATCTGTTCCCAGTGCTCGGCCAGCTCGCCGTCGGTGTCGTCGTCGCTGCCACGCGGCCAATCGGCGTAGTGGGTGGTCAGCGCGAAGGCGTACGCCGGGTACAGATCCTTCCAGCTGCGCCTTCCCTGACTGCGGCGGCGTTCGTAATCGCTGCGCATGTACTGCAGGTAATCCTGCGCCACGGCCTCCGGCTCTTCGGCGCGCGGACGACGGCCGCGGCGCGCGTTCCGGTCCGGCTGCAGGTAGGCGTTGAACAGCGCGGGTGCGGTACGGCGGTCCAGGCGGGGCATGGCACGTCTCCGGCAGGTGGGGGTTGGCAGGAATAGCCCCGGTGCCGTTATCCAGCCGTGACAGATCCGTTGAGATCGGCGCGTTCCGCTTCACGTCGGCCTCCCCTGGGGGGTGCGTACAGTCCAGCCATCCCTCCACGGAGACCACCACCATGCAACGCGATCCCCTGCGCGAAGCCACCGCCCCGGTGCCGGGCGAGCAGCGCGCCAAACACGACCTGCAGAACGAAGAAGACCGGGGCGCCGGCATGTCGCCCTCCGAAGCGCCCGAGCATATGCGCACCGGCATCGACCCGGTGCACGCCGGTGAGGTACATCCCTCCCGCGACCGCAAGGATCCGGCCGCCGCGCCGCACCCGGGCGGGGAAGAGCACGAGCACCATCGCGCCGCGCGCAAGGCGCACGAGAGCGACAACCAAGACGAGGCGTTGGAAGAGACCTTCCCCGCCAGTGACCCGACATCGCCATTTGTGCCGGCCAAAATTCCGAAGTGAATGGGCCCGGTGCGCGGGCGGTCATGCACCGCGCCCGCCACGACCAACGGTCGTGACCTACCAGGTAGCGCACGCCCGTTGGTCGTGCGCCGCCCCAATCATTGCCACTGCCATTGCACGCCCACGCTGTAGCGCCTGTCCGGCCCCGGCTCGAAGAAGCGCTGGTTGCCGTCGTTGACGATCACCGAGCCGATGTAACGCTGGTCCAGCACGTTGTCCACCCGCGCAAACACCCGCAACGCGCCCTGCGCGGTGGTCCACTTGCGGGCCGCTTCCAGGTTGAACAGGGCATAGCCCGGCGCCTGGTCGGTGGCCAGGTCGTTCACCACCGTATCGCTCGAAGCCACCACCTCCCCGGCCCACTGCCACGCCCCGGGCTGGTACTGCAGCCGCCCGAACCACTGCTGCTCCGGTACGCCCGGTAGCCGCGATCCGGCCGCCACCACCGTGTTCGGGGTCGAGCAGCCAGTACCCGCGCACACCAGGTACGGCTCGCGCACCGTGGCTTCCACGTAGGTGTAGGCCAGGCTGGCCTCCAGTTCCGGGGTAATCGGAAGCTGCACGCTGGCTTCCACACCCTGACGGCGGGTCCTGCCGATGTTGCGGTAGGTACTGCGCCCGTTGGTGTTGCTGGCCACGGCCAGCTCGTCATCGGTATCGGCGCGGAACACCGCGGCATCGAAAGCCGCGCCACCCGCGCCGCGCCACTTGCCGCCCAGCTCCAGGTTCCGGCTGCGCGCGGCCGACAGGTTCAGCGCCAACCCGGCCGCCCCGTCTGACCGGTAACCCAGCTCGTTGAAGGTAGGCGTTTCAAACCCGCGCCCGGCCGAGGCGTACATCCGCCAGGCATCACTGGCGTGGAACACCACCCCGGCCACCGGCGTGGTGGCCGAGTAATCGCGCGAGCCGCTGTCATCCGGGTTGCGCGCGGTGATGTAGTGGTCGTTGGAGCGGAACCGCACCTCGCTGTGGCGCGCCCCCAACAGCAGCGACCAGCGCGGCGCCCACTGCCAGAACGCCTGCGCGAACTGGTCCACGTTGCGCACCCGGTCGCTCTGGTCGCGCCGCAGCGCGCCGCGCACGCCCAGCGTATCGCCCACGAAATTCTCGTAACCGCGCCGATCCTGCTGCTGTTGGTCGGCATTGGCGCCGATCACCACTTCCAGCGGCCGCCCTGCCCAGTCGCCCTGCCAGGCCCAGCGCAGGTCCAGCCCGCCGTAGCCGCCGTCCAGGTCGATCACCCCGCCGGCATGCAGCGGGTTGGCCTGCGGCCCGGGCGGAATGGCCAGGAACTGCTCCACGCTGCGCTGCCCGGCATAGCCCATAGCGCGCCAGGTCTGGGCGCCGTCGGTGCGGGTGAACACCAGCCCGGCCTGCGCCTGGCGCACCGATTTGCGGGTGTTGTACTGGGTGGCCACCGCCGTGGCCTGGCGCGGGTCCTGCCGCACCTGCTCGCGGGTGAGGCCCAGCGGGTCCTGCGCGTCGGGCGAATCGAAGTAGTTCAGCACCAGGTCCAGCTGGCCGCCGCCTACATCGGTGCCCAGCCGCGCGTTCACCGATTCGCGGCGCGCTGCGCTGTGCTCGCGCCAGCCAACGGTGCGGAAGTGGTTGGCCGCCACGTTGTAGCGCACGAGCCCCTGCTCGCCGCGCAGCTGCGCCCCCCCACTGAGCGTGCCGTCGCTGCCGCCGGCCACGCGCAGCCGCCAGGGATCGCCCGCCTGGCCATCGGCGCTCCAGACCTGCACCACGCCGCCGGACGAGTTGCCGTACAGCGCCGAGAACGGCCCGCGCAGCACCTCCACGCGCCGGGCCGAGAGCAGGCTGGCGTGGGAAAGCTGGCCCTGCCCATCGGGCATGGTGGCCGGCACCCCGTCCACCAGCACCCGCACCCCACGCACCCCGAAGGTGGACCGCGCGCCGAAGCCGCGGATGCTCAGCTGGGTGTCCTGGGCCAGGTTCTGGCGGTCGCGCGCGACCACGCCGGGCACCCCGCTCAATGCGTCAGCAATCTGGGCCAGGGTGCCGTTGGCGTCGTCATCCAGCCACACCGTGCTGAGCGAGGCCGGCAGATCCACATCGGCCACCTGCTGGCCGCGTGCGGCCTGCACCTGAACCGTGGGCAGCCGCTCGATCGGGGCAGGGGAAACGGCGGCGGCCTGGGCCTGTGCCGGGTTCGGCAGGGCCGTGGCCGAAAGCAGTGCACAGCCGATGGCCAGCGGGGTAAGACGGAACGTGCGCAGAGGGGGTTCTCCGGAAAAAGGGCACCGCACGACAGGGTACGGTGCCGGTCGTGACGGCAGGCGCCGCGCCCATGCCAAGGCTTTGTTACGATGGCTTGGTTTCGGCTGATTCTGCCGCAAACCTGATCGCGCCAACCTCCCCCCTCCGTCATCCGAATGAGTACCGCCGTGTCCTTCTTTGCAAATGTGGAACTGGTCCCGGGCGACCCGATCCTGGGCCTGACCGAGGCGTACAACGCCGACAGCCGCCCCACCAAGGTCAACCTGGGCGTGGGCATCTATTACGACGAAAGCGGCCGCATTCCGCTGCTTCGCGCCGTGAAGCAGATCGAGCAGCAGCTGGCTGCCGAAGCCAAACCGCGCGGCTACCTGCCGATCGACGGCCTGCCTGCCTACACCCAGGCCACCCGCGAACTGGTCTTCGGCAAAGATTCGCCGCTGCTGGCCGCCGGCCGCGTGGCCACCTCGCAGACCATCGGTGGCAGCGGTGCCCTGCGCGTTGGCGCGGACCTGCTGCACCGCCTGCTGCCGCACGCCACCATCGCCATCAGCAACCCGAGCTGGGAAAACCACCGCGCGGTGTTCGGCGCCGCCGGCTTTGACGTGGTCGAGTACGCCTACTTCGACCCGGCCACCCACGGCGTGGATTTCGCCGGCATGCTGGCTGACCTGGGCAAGCTGCAGCCGGGCACCGTCGTGCTGCTGCACGCCTGCTGCCACAACCCCACCGGCGCCGACCTCACCGTGGCCCAGTGGAAGCAGGTGGCCGAGCTGCTGAAGGAACGCCAGCTGTTCCCGTTCATCGACATGGCCTACCAGGGCTTCGACAAGGGCATCGACGAAGATGGCGCCGCCGTGCGCATCATCGCCGAAGCCGGCATCGACAGCTTCGTGGTCGCCAACTCGTACTCCAAGTCGTTCTCGCTGTATGGCGAGCGCGTGGGCGCGTTGTCGGTGGTGGCCCCGGATGCGAACGCCGCCAAGGCCGTGCAGTCGCAGGTCAAGCGCATCATCCGCACCATCTACTCCAGCCCCTCCAGCCACGGCGCGGCCCTGGTGGCCGGCGTGCTGACCAGCCCCGAGCTGCGCCAGCTGTGGGAGCAGGAGCTGACCGAGATGCGCGAGCGCATCCACGCCCTGCGCCACGGCCTGGTGGACAAGCTGGTGGCCGCCGGTGCGCCGGAGTTCGCCTTCATCAACGACCAGGCCGGCATGTTCTCGTACTCCGGCCTGAGCCGCGCGCAGGTGGACCGCCTGCGCGATGAGTACGGCATCTACGCCGTCGGCACCGGTCGCATCTGCGTGGCCGCGCTGAACCAGGGCAACCTGGAGTACGTGGCCAAGGCCGTGTCGACCGTTGCCAAGGGCTGAGCCTCTGCAACGATGAAATGAAGAACGGCCGCCACGTGCGGCCGTTTTTCTTTTCGTGCCTGCAGGTTGAAACCGGTTACGTGTCCCGGTTGCCTCGTAATGCCCTGCCGAACGGGCCACAATACGGCCCCCGAAATGTCTTTGGCAGCCATTCCATGTCCCGTACGTCGCTTACCCGGTACCTGATTGAAGAGCAGCACGCAGGCCGCATCAACGCCGACCTGCGCCAGCTCATCGCAGTGGTTGGCCGCGCCTGCACCAACATCTCCATCGCGGTCAGCAAGGGCGCGCTGGGCGGTGTGCTCGGCGACGCCGGCACCGGCAACGTGCAGGGCGAAGCGCAGAAGAAGCTCGACGTGATCAGCAACGAGATCCTGCTCGAAGCCAATGCCTGGGGCGGCCACCTCGCCGCCTGCGCCTCCGAGGAAATGGACCACTGCCAGCCCGTACCGGACACCTACCCGCGCGGCGACTTCCTGCTGCTGTTCGATCCCCTCGATGGCAGCTCCAACATCGACGTGAACGTCTCGGTCGGCACCATCTTCTCGGTGCTGCGCAGCCCGGCGGGCACCGAACAGCCCACCGACGAGAGCTTCCTGCAGCCGGGCACCGCCCAGATCGCGGCGGGCTACTGCATCTACGGCCCCAGCACGCAGATGGTGCTCACCACCGGCCACGGCACCCACTCCTTCACCCTGGACCGTGAAACCGGCGAATTCGTGCTCACCCAGCGCGGCATGACGATTCCCGAAGACACCCAGGAATTTGCCATCAACATGTCCAACCAGCGCCATTGGGAGACCCCGATGCAGGGTTACGTGCAGGACCTGCTGGCCGGCAAGGAAGGCGCGCGCGGCAAGAACTTCAACATGCGCTGGATCGCCAGCATGGTGGCCGACGTGCACCGCATCCTTACCCGCGGCGGCATCTTCATCTACCCGTGGGACAAGAAGGACCCCAGCAAGGCCGGCAAGCTGCGCCTGATGTACGAAGCCAACCCCATGGGCCTGCTGGTGGAGCAGGCCGGCGGCGCCGCCACCACCGGCCGCGAGCGCATCCTGGACATCCAGCCCGACCACCTGCACCAGCGCGTGCCGGTGTTCCTCGGCTCGCGCAATGAAGTGGCTGAAGCCACCCGCTACCACCGCGAGCACGACGCCCAGGGCTGACGCTCACATCACCCCGTTGCATGTGGCAACGGGGTGACACCTGCACCAACACAGGTCAACATCGGGCTCAAACGCCCACGGATGACCCCATGCAGGCCGAAACCCCGCTCGACTTCATTGAAGTAATCCACAACGCCATCCCAATTGAGACCTGTGCCGCAATTCAGGCGCAAATGCGTGCCAGCGCCCAGCTCCAGCCGGGCGAAGTAGGCAGCGGCGTGTTCCCGGAACTCAAGCACAGCAAGGATCTGCGCATAAGTGGGCGCCCGGAGTGGCGCCAGGTCGAAATACAGCTGCAACAGGCAGTATTCAGCGGCGTTTTGAGTTATCTACGCCGTTATCCACAGGCGCTGATCTCCCCGCTCATGTTGCAGGTCCAAGACAACGATGGCACCGCGCGCCGCCTGAAAGCCGAAGATTTTCCCGGCATGGACGACAACGCGCTGTCCGGACTGGCCCGTACGTGCCTGCGTCCGGGCGCCATCAACCTGCAGTGGTATGCGGCAGGTGAGGGCGGTTACCCCTATTGGCACTGCGAGCTGTACCCGCGCGACCCGGCAGGGGAAACCCTGCACCGGCACCTGCTGTGGACGCTGTACCTCAACGACGAGTTCGAGGCGGGCGAGACCGAGTTCCTGTTCCAGGACCGGAAGGTGGCGCCGCGTACCGGGAGCCTGTTGATTGCGCCGACCGCCTTCACCCATACCCACCGGGGCAACCGCCCGCAGGGTGGGGACAAGTTCATTGCGACAAGCTGGATCCTGTTCCAGAGCGCGGAGAAGTTGTACGGGGGTGGGTGAGATCTGTGGGGTGGTTCACACAGAAACAGCATTCGGAATGCTGCAACGGGCTGGACGCGTCAATCAGTAGGCTGTGCCTACTGAAATCGAAAATTCAACAGAAACAATCGTTTTGTGTTCCGCAGCCGACGTCTGCAAGGTGGGTGCCGGAGCTCAAAAACTCCGCATAACCGAAAATAGTGGATGCCCCATGTCGGGAGGGTGGTTAATACAAGACCCTTCACAGGGGAATACGCCCGCCGTCTGGTTATGCACGGTTTTTGACCTCCCGACGCCCTCGCCTTAACCGGCGAGGGCCATTCCCCGTTTGGAGGCAAACCATGAAGAGCGACCCGGCCCAGCCGACTGAAGACCAACGCGTCCCGCGCGAGCGGTGGATGCAGTACAGCCAGATCAACAACGTACGTGCCGTGCCGCAGATCTCCGAGCGGGACCGCGATCACTTTGGCCCAGTCCCCTTTGTCATGCTGCGGGGCACCTGGCTGCGCAGGTTCGGCTTTGAAGTGGGTGTCCATATCAGGATCGAAGTAGTCCACGGCCAGATCACCGTCAGGCCGCTGTGGAACGACGGCCAGTTCAAACCCCAGGCCACGGCGACAGACAAGCCCATCACGTGGCGCGCGCAAGTAAAGGACCGCTGAGGATCGAGGCTGGGCGGGCCACCACGCAGCGCCATGTAGTGGCACCGCACCCGCCCATGTGCTTCCATTGCCAGGCACCCATATCCGCGAGGAGTCCGCCATGCCCCTGGCCCGCATTGACCTCCGCAAAGGCAAGACCGCCGCCTACCGGCAGCAGGTTGGCCAGGTGGTGTACGACGCCATGCTCAGCATCGGCGTGCCGAAGGATGATCGCTTCCAGATCATCCAGGAGCACGAACCGGATGGGCTCATCTACGACCCCGGCTACCTGGGCATTGCGCGCACCGATGACTTCATCTGCATCCAGGTCACCTGGAACGAGGGCCGCACCCTGGAGCAGAAGAAAGCCTTCTACACCGCTGTCGCCCATGGCCTGCACGACGCGGTGGGCGTTCGCCCTGAGGATGTCTTCATCAATCTGGTGGAGGTGAAGCGTGAGAACTGGTCGTTCGGAAATGGGCTCGCGCAGTATGCGATGTGAGCCACCCACTGAAGACTGCACCCAGCGCATCAATCTCGCCGGTAGATCGCACACGCTACAACGGCCCTTTGTGGGTGCTAACGTTCGCCACGTAGGCAATCCGGTCTGAACCTGGGGAGTAGGGCAGTGGGAAGAACCTGCGAGTCATCCATGCACCGCAAGCAGTTGCTGGCGAGCGATGTGGCCGCTTGCTACTACTGCTTTTCGGAGTTTCCGCCCAGCGCCGTCGAAGCGTGGTGCGATGGCGACGATCAGGACCAGACTGCACTCTGCCCGCGTTGCGGCGTGGATGCCGTGGTGGGATTCAATGGCCCGGTGGATGCGACGTGGATGCGGTCCGCGCACCAGATTGGATTTGGCTAGAGTGAAGGAGAACTGCACATGCTGAAGGAAGTCGGCGGCGTCCCCATCCAGCCCAAGCACCGCGCCACGTGCCACTGCGGCGCCGTGGAGCTGGAGCTTGACCTGCCCAATGGCATTGAGAGCCCACGGCGGTGCGACTGTTCGATCTGCCGTCGCAAGGGAGCAGTTGTGGCTTCGGTGCTCCTGTCCGGGCTTCGTTTGGTAAAGGGTGAAGAACACCTCAAGCTCTACGAGTTCAACACCCACACGGCCAAGCACTACTTCTGCGGCATCTGCGGCATCTACACCCATCACCAACGCCGCTCGAATCCTCATCAGTACGGGTTCAACGTCGGGTGTCTGGAAGGCATCAACCCCTTCGCCATACCCTACGTTCCCGTGGAGGATGGAGTTCACCATCCGGCCGACATGGTGGGCTGACTTGCTGTTCAGCGTGGCGCACTCTCGAGAGATAACGTTTCTGCGATACGTACGATGGAAGAACAACATGTTGAGCTTTGATAAGGGACTTTTTCGTCAGGATCTTGAGTTCCAAGCAAGTTGCGCACGACGTGGCCTCGATGCATCCGCTCGGAGGCGGCAAGGCTCATGAACGTTTACAAGAAGGCTGTGCTGTTGGGCGCTGGTATGGGCATTGTGGGGGCGTGTACGGTGTTCCTGTTTTCTACGGCAGGGGTGCCCTACCCATTCGCTCTTGCTGTTGCGGTAGCTATGGTGGCCGCATCGATGGCGTTGCTTGGGCCGCGCGACGGTGGCAGTAGCAAACCCTAACGGTTTGCTTGGTATACGCGCACTCAGCCGCCGATCTTTCCCGTCACCGAGTACAGCGGCTCCAGGATCCACTCGTAGATGCGCCGCTTCTCGCCCATGATGTCCGCATCCACGATCATCCCTGGCCTCAATGGTTCGGCGACCCCGTAGGCCAGGACGGATTGGCTGTTGAGTGATACCAGGACTCGATAGACAGGCTCTGCCGCCTGCCCTTGGTTCGATTGAGTAGGAACCGCACTGCGCGAGACCCGAATCACGCGGCCTTCGTGGCTGCCGAACTTCTGATAGGGGTATGCCCGGTAGCGCAGCAGCACGCGATCACCTGGCTTCACGAACCCGATGGCGGCACTCGGAATCAACAACTGCGCGCGCAGTGCGGATCCATCGGGGAGCAGGCTCAGCATGGGCTGGCCCGCCTGCACCGCTTGGCCTACCTCCACCAGCCTGCTCGCCACGAGCCCAGTGACCGGTGCCCTCAGCGACATCTCCCCGTTGGATTCCACCTGTACCGTCTCGTCGCCAAGCTCCGCGATGGCGCGTGCGGACGTGGCCTGCGCCGAGCGCCGCTGCTGGGGAATCTCCGCGATGGATTGATCCAGCTGCGCCAGGTTGCGGCGAATGGAGGTCGCCTGCCGCTGCAGCGTCTGCTGGGCGTTCAGCAGATCCAGCATGCCCTGCTCCTGCTGGTTCAGCTGGACAAGGCTCACATACCCCTTGTCTGACACCTGCCGGTACCGCTCCACGGTCTCTTTGGCGAGCCTGACCTGCTCGCCTCGTGTTGCCACCTCATCGTCAATCTGGCGCAGCTCTCGGCGCATGGCGTCGCGCTGCTTCTCCAGGCCGATCTGCTGCACCTTGAACTGTTGGTCCTGGGAGTCACGCTGGGAACCCAGGCTCTTCAAGCGGGTATCCAGGCCTTGGCGCAGCGCCTCCAGTGTGTCTTCACCTGCCGCAGTCACGCGCGGCACGCTGATCAGCAGCATGGGGGCCTTCCGCTGCACGCGGTCGCCCTCATCCACTTCGAGCGCGGCCACCACCCCCGCAGCGGGCGCCATCACGGTAGACAAGCCCAGGTCGGGTACCAGCTCGCCGGAGACGCGTGAGCGCCGCGAGTAGTCGCCGAAAACGATGAAGCCAACGATCAGTGCCGCCGAAAGCGCGCCGAAGCCGGCCAGCACCCACAGCCGAAGCGGTTGGGCCAGGGATATCTCCCCCAGCCAACTGCTTCGCTTTTCATCAAGAACTTCCTGCCGGAACAGTCCGCTCATGCGAGTTCAACCTCGCCAGCGTCCTCGATTCTGGGCGCCGGCGGCCGCAGCTCCTGGACGATTGCGCCGCCATGCATCACCAGGATCCGGTCCGCACTGGCAATCGTCTCGGGACGGTGCGCAATGATGACGCGCGTCAGGTCGAGCTTACGCACAGCATCGCTGACGAGACGCTCGCACTCCACATCCAGGTGGCTGGTCGCCTCGTCAAGGAACAGCAGGCTGGGCTGGCGATAGAGCGCGCGCGCCAGGATCACCCGCTGCTTCTGGCCGCCGGACAGGGTGGTTCCCATGTCGCCGATGAGGCTGTTGTAGCCCATGGGCATCGTCGCGATGTCCTGGTGCACGGCTGCCAGCTTCGCTGCGGCCTGCGCCCGATCTTCGTCCACACCCTCGTCCTGGAACGCGATGTTCTCGCTGATGCTTCCCGCGAAGAGCTGGTCATCCTGCATCACCGCGCCGAGCAGCTGCCTGTAGTTTTCCATGCCGATCTTCCCGAGCGGCATGCCACCCACGCGGATCTCGCCCTCGGTGGGCACCAGCAGGCCAAGCATCAGCTTCACAAGCGTGGTCTTTCCGCAGCCCGAGGATCCTACGATGGCGACGGACTCGCCCTGCTCGATTACCAGCGACAGGTTGCGGATCACCCAAGGCTCGTCAGCGGCATAGCGGAAGCCCAATCCCTCAACTTCAATGCGGAGGCTTTCCGGGACGGCGGCAGCATGGCCCGTCTGCGTGGCTTCGGGCGCAGCCAGAACAATGTCCGACAACCTCTCGCAGTGCAGCCGCAGCATGCGGAACTCCACCCATTTGTCTACCAGGCCGCCAACACGCTGCGCGAACTGATCCTTGTACGCGAGGTAAGCGATGAGCATGCCCACGGAGAACACGTTCTGCATCGCGAGCACCGCCCCGATCCAGATCACGGCAACGCGCTCCACGCCAAAGATCAGTTGGTTGGCACCACTGAACACCAGACCGAAACGTGAGAGCACGACCTCACGATTGACGGTGTCGTTCAGCAGGTTGAAGTAGCCCGATCGCCGCAGCGGTTCCCGCCCAGCCACCTTGATGGATTGGGCGCCCCGGATTGATTCAAGCAGATGACTTTGCTGGCGTGCCGCTGCAACCAGTTGCTGCTCGGTTCCGCTTCGCAGCGCGCGGAATGCCATGGCGCGGCTGGCCATGTACAGGGCGACGGCCAGCAACGTAACCAGCGCCAGCTTCCAGCTGTACAGAAGCATCATCGCCAGAGTCACCACCGCCATGAGGCCATCGATGAGCGCCTCCATGAAGCTGGTGGTCAGGGTGCGCTGTATGGCCTGCACGCTGCCCATCCGGGAGGTGATGTCGCCCAGGTGGCGCTTCTCGAAGAAGTCCAACGGAAGTTTGAGCAGGTGGCTGAAAACGTTGCCTGTCCACTGCAGGCCCAAGCGGCTGGAGAGGTGGATGACCGCCCATCCTCTCAGCTGGCCTATGCCTACCTGCAGTACCAGCACCAACAGGAATCCGATGCCGAGTACGGTCAACAGGTCCCGATCGGCAGCAATGAGAACGTGGTCGACGATCCATTGCATGAAGAATGGCGCCAGCAGCACGAAGACCTGCAATGCAATGGACAACAGCAGGATGAGTGCAACCGAGCGCCACAGCCCGCTGATCCTGCCCGTCAGCTGTGAGATGCCGATGGCCGGTGCCGGTGGCGCCTGCCTGAAGTCCGCCCCAGGCGTGAGTTCCAATGCCACGCCCGTGAAATGCCGCGAGACCTCCTGCAGCGTCAATGACCGCTTGCCGATGGCCGGATCGAACACGGTTACGCCGCGCTTGCCGACGCGTGCAAGCACGACGAAATGATTGAGGTCCCAATGCAGGATGCAGGGCAGCTGCAGCTCCGCGAGGTGTTCCATGTCCAACCTCAGCGGCCGGCACATGAAGTGCATCCTTTCGGCGATACCCATGATCTGGCCGAGGGTGGCACCCTTCAGCGAGAGCGAGTGGCGCCTCCGCAGCTCACGGATTCCCATACGGTTGCCATGCGCGGAGGCAACCATTGCCAGGCACGCCAAACCACACTCTGCCGCCTCCGATTGAACTACCGCTTCCATGCGCCGTCGTCTACACCACGTTCAATCATGCGGATGCTAGTGGAATTCCCCGAGGGTGTGTATCAGATTCTTCTGACTGCGCCCGGATGGACAGGTTTCCGCCTTCCTGCGGGCATCCGTACCCGGTCGGTGGGCATGCTAGTCTGCACGGTTGCACCCATCCTCCCGCCAGCCCATGCCCACCACGCCCAAACCCAGCGTTGCCACCCAGGCCGGAGCCGGCTTCCGCACGCTTTGGCCGCTGCTGGCGGTGATGCTGTTCTTCCTCGGCAGCGGGTTCCTGGCCGGCAAGAACATCCGCACCATCCGCGAGGGCAACGCCCTGGTGATCCGCTCCCAGGAGACGATGACCGCCCTGGGCGATGTGCTCTCTGCGGTGCAGGATGCCGAAACCGGCCAGCGCGGCTATCTGCTCACCGGCGATGACAGCTACCTGGAGCCGTATCGCACGGCCTTGGGTGTGGCCAGCACCCGGCTGGAGACCGTGGAAAAGGCCTTGGCCGATGACCCGGCCCAGGTGGACCGGCTGAAGCTGCTGGGGCGGCGGGTCCAGGACAAGCTGGACGAGCTGCATGAAACCATCGAGGTGCGCCGCACCCAGGGCCTGGAGCCCACCCTGGCAGTGGTGGGGTCCAACCGTGGCAAGGCAGCCATGGATGACATCCGTGCGCGGCTGGCCTCGATGGGCGCCATCGAGCTGGACAAGCGCGCCCGCCGCCTGGCGGAGATGGAATCGGCCTACAACACGGCGCTGAGCTCGGGCGCGGCCAGTGCGGTGCTGGGCATCGTGCTGACGATCTTCATCGCCATCCTGCTGCGCCGCCATACCCGCGCCCGCGAGCGCGATGCCTGGCTGCAGCGCGGCCGGCTGGAGCTCACCACGGCCACCGGCGGCGACCTGGACAGCGGTTCTCTGGCGCGTGCCAGCCTGGGCTTCCTGGCGGGCTTCACCGGTGCACAGGCCGGCATGCTGTTCGTGCCGGAGGACAACGGCTTCCGGCAGATCGGTGCGGTGGGCACCGCTTCCGCCCCGGACGGCACCGACCAGCTGCGCGACAGCGGCAGCCTGCTCGGCCGCGCGGTGGACGAGAAGCGCGTGCTGGTGGTGTCGGATGTACCGCCGGGCTACTTCACGGTCGGCTCCGGGCTGGGGCAGGCGCAGCCGCGCCACTTGGTCATCGCTCCAGGCATCCACGAGGGTGAGGTGAGCGGGGTGATCGAGCTGGGCTTCTTTGGTGCGGTTCCGGCCGAGGTGGTGGAACTGCTCCAGCTGGCCTCCGGCGACATGGCGGTGGCGCTGCGCTCGGCAGCCTACCGGGCCAAGCTGTCCGAGCTGTTGGCGCAGACCCAGCGGCAGACCGAAGCGCTGCAGGTGCAGAGCGAGGAACTTCGGGTCTCCAACGAGGAACTGGAGGAGCAGAGCCGGGCACTGCGCGGTTCCCAGCACGAGCTGGAAGAGCAGCAGGCCGAGCTGGAGCAGACCAACAACCAGCTGTTCGACCAGTCGCAGCAGTTGGAGAACGAGCGCGACAAGCTCGCGCGGGCCAACGCGGCCATCGTGGCCGAGGCGGACAAGGTGCAGCGCGCGAGCCAGTACAAGTCCGAGTTCCTGGCCAACATGTCGCACGAGCTGCGCACGCCGCTCAACTCTGCGCTCATTCTTTCCAAGCTGCTGGGCGACAACCGCGACGGCAACCTGAGCGCGGAGCAGGTGAAGTTCGCGCGCACCATCCACTCTTCCGGCACCGACCTGCTCAACCTCATCAACGAGATCCTGGACCTGTCCAAGATTGAAGCCGGGCACATCGAGGTGCACGCCGAACGCTTCGGCGTGGAGAAGCTGCTGACCGATATCTCGGCACTGCTTGGCCCGGTGGCCAGCGAGAAGGGCCTGACGCTGGACGTGTCGATGACGGCCGGCTGCCCGGTGGTGATCGAGTCTGATCGCCAGCGCATCGAGCAGATCCTGAAGAACCTGCTGTCGAACGCACTGAAGTTCACCGAAACCGGCGGGGTGACGGTGTCGGTTTCGTCGGCCGGCAACGGCAAGGTGGCGTTCGCGGTGACCGACAGCGGCATCGGCATTGCGCCGGAGCAGCAGGCGCGCATTTTCGATGCCTTCCAGCAGGCCGATGGTTCGATCAGCCGGCGCTATGGCGGCACCGGCCTGGGGCTGTCCATTTCCCAGGAGCTTGCACGTCTGCTGGGCGGCGACATCACGGTGGAAAGCGAGCCCGGCAAGGGCAGCTGCTTCCGGTTGGTGGTAGCCACACGGCTGGCAACCACCGAGCGCCCTGCAGCGCCTGAAGCGCTGCCGGCCATGGTGCCTGCACGCGCGGCATTCCCAGCGGGTGGTGTGGCCATGGCGCTGGAAGCGCGCGCCGTGGCCGCCCCAGGCAACAAGGCCAGCAGCAATGGCCGGGGCCTGATCCTGATCATCGAGGATGACCCTGCCTTCGGCCAGATCGTCAGCGACCTGGCAGTGGAGATGGGCTTCCGTGCACAGGTGGCGCAGACGGCGGCAGAGGCCCTTGCCGCCGCGCGCACCGAGCTTCCGCACGCGATCGTGCTGGACATCGGCCTGCCCGACCAATCCGGCCTGTCGGTGCTGGACGTGCTCAAGCACGACATCCGCACGCGCCACATTCCCATCCACGTGGTGTCGGCGACGGACCATTCGCGCAAGGCGTTGGCGCTGGGTGCGGTGGGCTATCTCGGCAAGCCGGCCACGCGCGAGGAGCTGGGCAATGTGCTGCTCTCGCTGGAGCGCCGCCTCTCGCAGCGTCCGCGCCTGGTGCTGGTGGTGGAAGATGACGATGTGCAGCTGGACGCGGTGCGCCAGCTGCTGGCGCTGGCCGATGTGGAAACCATCGGCGCGCGCTCGGCGTCGGAGTGCCTGCAGGCGTTGGCCCAGAACACGTTCGACTGCATGGTGCTGGACCTGACCCTGCCCGATGCCTCCGGCTTCGAGCTGTTGGAGCTGCTCAGCGAGCAGAGTCCGCACGCGCTGCCGCCGATCATCGTCTACACCGGCCGGGTGCTGTCGCCCGCCGAAGAGGTGCGGCTGGGGCGGTACTCGAGTTCGATCATCATCAAGGGCGCGCGCTCACCCGAACGCCTGCTCGATGAGGTCACGCTGTTCCTGCACAAGGTGTTGAGCGACCTGCCGGAATCGCAACAGGGCATGATCCGTACGGCGCAGCACCGCGACACGGCACTGGAAGGCCGCCGCGTGCTGATCGTCGAAGATGACGTGCGCAACATCTATGCGCTGATGAACGTGCTGGAGCCGCACGGCTGCAAGGTGAGCATCGCGCGCAACGGCCAGGAAGCCATCGATGCGCTGACCACCGCCGTCGACGGCCCGTCGCCCATCGAGCTGGTGCTGATGGACATCATGATGCCGATCAAGGATGGCCTTACCGCCACCCGCGAGATCCGCCAGGACGGGCGCTTCGGCAAGCTGCCGATCATCGCCCTCACCGCGAAGGCGATGCCGGATGACCAGCAGCAATGCATCCAGGCCGGTGCAAACGACTACGTGGCCAAGCCACTGGACGTGGACAAGCTGGTGTCGCTGATCCGGGTGTGGCTGATGGCGTGAGCCGGAGAGGGAAGCGCAGCACGGTGTAAGCTGTGGCTGATCAACGTGAACAACAAAGGAGCTTCATGAAAAAGGCATTTCAACGTTTGAGCATGCTCTCGGTATTTGTTCCATTGGCTGCAGCGGCCGATACCGCGTCCCACGAAGCAGGCTACAGCGCGGGTTACAAGCTGGGTTGGTACGTGGGCTGGTTTATTGGAACCTTCGGGCCGTACCTGATCGCCGCCGCCTTGGTAGGTGTTGTCGGGTGGTTGTGGTTCCGCCGGGCGAAGGCACGACAGATCCGCGGTGATGGCAGCTGAGTCATCCCAGGCGCTGCTGGACCTCCAACCGAAGCCGCGCCTGCTCCCGCAGCACCCATAGTTCGGCGCCCGTTTTGCCGTTGGCAAAGGCGGTGCAACGGCGAAGACGCCGTCCTTCCGGCTCGCGATGCGCATCAAGCATCGCCACCCATTCCCTGCCTCGCTGGGGTTGATAGATGTGGACCACCCACGTGTCGCCATGGGCGATCACCGTTTCGTCGTAGGCGGTGGCGGCGGGTTTGATCCATCGGAAGTCGGGCGGGAGCATGGACGAGAGCTTTACCGTTCCGCCTCTCAAATGCTGCGACAAGCGCCTTGGCCCGCTACCCATTGACGGCCTGCGCGGATCTGGCCGTTCCCTCAGAGCTTGCCAGCTTTCTTGTAACGGGAAACTCCGTGTTCGATCAGCTGCTCGAGCTCCTGCGGCAGCGTGGGATCCATTACCTCAAAGTTGAAGCATGATTTCCCCTGCATGCGCTTCTTCAGGGCAGGGCTGAGGCCCAGCAGCAGCTCGGGAAAGTCGTAGACCGGCATGAAGTGGAAGGCGTGCTTTCTGGCAGAGACTTTCACCGCTCCGAAGAACTGCGCCTTGCCCTTGCTGTCAGCGTCCCTGCAGTTGGCGTAGAAGTGGGCGTCGGTATCGTGCACGACCACCAGCGCATCCTTGTGGGCCAACAGTAGATCGCGCAATGCGACGAACAACGCCGAGGGCCTCCCCGATTCTGAATTTCGCGTCTGGGAGGTTGGTTTGCCTGGAGTCTTCATGGGTAGCTCCGGAAGTTCTCGCCACCATACCGCCGGCACGGGCACAACAGGTAGTGGCTACCTGGGCCCAGCGTTTGAGGGTAACCGGAGACGGCGCTATGCTGGCCCGGCCATTACGATGGGAGCTGCGGGTGCGAAGTGGATGGGCTTGGTGTGTCGTTCTGGCGCTCGCGTGCATTTCGGGTATCGCCCATGCGGCCGAACCGGATCGGCGCATCGCGCTGACCATCGACGATCTTCCGTGGCAGCGGCTGGGTGAACGTGCCGAGCCGGATCTCGCCGCACAGCACGCCAGATTGCTTGCCGCGCTGAAGCAGGCCAACGTCCCGGTGGTGGGCTTCGTCAACGAAGCCAAGCTTGAGGTCGGCGGCCAGGTGCAACCCACGCGCGTGCAGATGCTGCGCCACTGGCGTGATGCCGGGTTCGAGCTGGGCAATCACACCTTCGGGCATGTCGACCTGCATGCGATGCCGCTGGAGGCTTACGAGCAGGACATCCTGCGCGGTGAAGCCACCCTGCGCCCGCTGCTGGCCGAAACCGGGCAGGTCCCACGCTGGTTCCGGCACCCGTACCTGCATGCCGGGCAGTCGCCGGAGGCGCGCGCGGAACTTGCGGCATTCCTGAAGCAGCACGGCTATGAGATCGCCCCGGTCACGATCGATAACAGCGAATGGATCTGGGCCTTTGCGTACGACCACGTGCGCGATACCGAGACCGACCCCGCCAAGCGGGACGCCCTGATGCAGCAGCTGCGTCGTGGCTACGTGCCGTACATGCTCAACAAGCTGGACTACTACGAACAGAAGTCGCAGGAACTACTCGGCCGGCTGCCGGCACAGGTCTGGCTGATGCATGCCAACGCGCTCAATGCCGATTCCGTGGGCGAGCTGGTAGCCGCCACCCGTCGGCGCGGCTACCGCTTCATCTCGCTGGAAGTGGCGCTGCAGGATCCTGCCTATCAGCATGCCGACGGTTACAACGGCGGCAGTGGCATGAGCTGGATCCAGCGCTGGGCGATGGCCGAGAAGGTGCCGAAGGCGTTCTACGCGGGCGAACCCACGGTGCCTGGCTGGGTGATGACGCTAGCCGGGCGGGATGGCGAGTAGTCGCGCCCCGCCTATCGATCAGTTTTCCTGATAGTCGCTTTCATCGTACGTGCCCGCAACCGTGCAGGTCAGCTGCGGCGCTCCGCCGTCGCTCAGCATGAGCTCACCCGTCGTGGTCGTGCGTCCACCCGCCGTGCTGAGCTTTGCGGATTTGCGGACCGCCGCCGCGTTGGTACCGAGGGTCGCGGTGTAGCTCTCACCCAGCTCGCCGTCCGGGTCGATGAAGATCGACACTTCCTGCACCGGCAGACCGAACACCGTGAAAGGCGCAGGTGGCTTGATGGCCTCAATGCCGCCGGATTCGTCACGAGGCAGGGCTTTCCAGGCGGCGGCGGTCGTATCCGGCTTGGCGCGGCACTCAACAGCTGCCTGGATCGCGGGCGCTACAGCCTGCCATTGCGTAGCGTCGATCGCCTGCGCTGCCGGGGCGAACAAGGCGCCAACAAGCAGCGTGATGAGAATCTTGGTGGTTGCGCCGCGCTGATGCGGCTTCCCTTGGGTAGTGGTCATGAGGCATTCCGTTTGCGCTGTGGGGTTCTACTTCCAGAGCAAGTTTACTGCGCAACGCATCAGGCCGCCCAGTGGCGGCCTGATGGTCTACAGGGTTGCGATGCTCAGAAGAAGATCGCGTAGAGGATCAACAGCGGGATCGGTACGCCGAGTGCCCAGAGCAGCAGGGTCTTCATGGGAAGTCTCCTTGTTCGATTGGGAAGTTACAGGTCGCGGCGACGGCCGCCCCACGTGGCGCTGAGGCTGGCGAAGAAGGCACCGATCAGCAGCGTGATGAACAGCCACAGCGCCGCGTAGGCCGTAGCCTTGCGCGCATCGTCGGCTACTTCCTTGGCCTTGTTCTTGGCGTCTTCCAGCGCAGCACGCATGCGGGTCTGGGTCTCGGTGACACGCGCTTCTGCTTCTGCCTGGCTCATCCCAGTCTCGCGGGCGATCACCTGCGCCAGGTACTGCTTGTCTGCCGGGTTGAGGCCATCGGACTGCAGGCTGGTGACGATGATGCGGTTCACCTCGGCGCGCACTTCACGGCGGTCGCCGCCCGGGCGCGGGCCTTGCGGCGGCAACGGGCGCGGCGGCGCAACGTTTGCAGGGCCGACGCCCGGAACCATCGCCGACGGATCGACCGGTGCGGCAGGATCGGCCGGCGCCTGGCCGGGCATGGGTGCCGGCATGCTGCCATTGCGGAACAGCGAGTCCACCCAGTAGTTCAGGTCGCCCTGGTCCGAACCTGCGACAGCGGTGCCGGCGCCTGCGGCAGCAATCCCGGCGGTGGACGCTGCAGCGCCTGCGGTTGCGCCGACAGCTTTGACGCCCGTGCCGAGCACGCCGCCAATAGCCGAGGTCAGCAGGCCTGCGGTGAGGAGGGTAGCGACAGCCCAGGAGACGAAGCCATGGGCGGTATCGCGGAAGTAGGTTTCGTCGCCGTGCAGGCGGGTCCACTTGGTGCGCAGGCGGCCGGCCAGGTACCCGCCGAGGCCGGAGGCGGCCAGCGCGGTGAAGGTCAACCAGACGATGCTGCCCCAGCCGAAGGTTTCCTTGGAGACGCCATCAAATGCCCACGGCGATACCGAGGACAGGCCAAGGCCAACGCCGAGGATCAGCAGGACGAGCGACAGCGCGGCGGCGGCGACGGCACCTGCCAGGATCGCGCCCCAGGACACCGCGCTTTCGGGCGCAGGTTCGTGACGGATGTTTCAGTCACAACGGCGATGTCGGGCCCGAGGGCGCCTCGATCGGGGTAATCAACGCGGGTGTTCATCGGTACTGCGCTCCGTCTGGATGCTGCGTGTGCAGCTGGCACCCAGAGGCTGCGCGAAGGCAGGTGAAATCGGTGAGACCTGCGTCTTCACTTCCCGCATGCGCGGGCGGGCGCCAGGGCGATATCCTGTCTCGCGGTTGACGTGGCGAGGTTGTACAGCCAGGCCATGGATCTGTCATTCAAGGATAGGAGGGCATATGAAGCGCGGCGCAAAAGTATTGATCGCCATCGTGTGCACCCTGCTGCTGGCTCCCGCCGTGGCATTCCTGATCTATGACGCGTTGGTGTTCTGGCCACACCGCGATGACATGCGAGCCGTCCTGGAGAATGCAGATCCGCTGGATCGTTCGCCGCCTTCGAAGGTTCGCGCCTACATCCGTTCACAGCATGATGGTGCATTGCCGTCCGCAGTAGTGGCGCGTCAGTTGCATTCCCGTTGGCTGCCCCGCAAAGGCATGCTTGACTGGCACGTGCGGAGCTTCCTGTGGGAGCGGCTTGTCTCCCTGCACCTGTCGCAGGAAGAGGTATTGGGGCTCTATGCAACCCTTGCCTACAACGGACAGAGACAGGGGATGAACTCACTTTCGCAGCGCTTGTTCACCAAGCCCCTGGACGCGCTGTCGGATGAAGAGGCCGCGATGGTGGTTGCCTACACATGGGCGCCTGACCTCTATGCCCAGCATCCTGAACGGCTGCGGGCGCGTACAGACATCCTGCTTTCCCGGGCGCGCAGCACACAGCTCAACGCTCTCTGACGGCGCCGCGGGCAATGGCCTGCGCGACTTCACTATCAAAGCCCTCACTCGTGGTGATGTGTCTTCTGACGTCGTCGGCCATCAGCTGGTCAGCATCCAGGTAGGAGAGCTCGACCAGCTTCACCAGCGCATCCTTCGATGGAGACTGCTTCAGCCACCAGTGGAAGACGCCGTTGCGGTCGTGTTCGGAGGCATTCTCCATGCCAGGTTCGTAGGTCTCCATCAGCAGCTGCAGATGATCTTCTGGCACCAGGCCGTACTCTTTCCACCTGGGGTGGAAGTGCATGAGTGCGAGGTAGCTCTCGATGTCCATCACGCGCTCCGTTGAAATCGCTTGCGCCTGCGACGGCGCAGCATGAGGGCGGCGCCAGCAAGCACCAGATAGATGCACCCTACCATTGCCCTGCCAGAAGGCTGCACGAAGAAGCCTACTTCACTGTCGGGCATGAAGAATGGCTCGCCCAGCCAGTATGCAAAGGGCCAGTAGTAGATCTGGTGCAAGGCGAACGTGATCAGGTCATTGCCAAGGTCGAGCACCCACGGCAGCGCGATCCATGCGAGGAGGAAACCGACCCAGAGACGTGTTCTTTCTCTAAGGGAAGGCGGTTGTTCGATTGTCCTCTTACCTTCCATGGTCGGCTCCTGCGGAACGGTGTCCGAATGTGACGAGTATTACAGTTTCCACACACTACTAGCTCCAAGAGCTGCCTCTCGCTCACGCTTGGTTTCTGGCGCCATGATAGATTCTTGCCGATCCCGAAGGCATCTGGACACCATGACCGTACGGACGACTGAACCAGCATTCCCGTCCCTCATCAGGGGCCTTTTCGCGCTGTTGGCCGGCGTGTTGACCGCAGGCTGTGCAGGTGGTGCATTGGAAGCCAAGTCCGGGATGGCGAAGGCCAGTCCGTCTACCGAATCCAGGAGTGAGAATCTGATGGACCGCCTTCGTCATGATGTGGATCAACTGATCGAGACCCCCTTCGACGATATTGCAGCGGTGGACGCGTTGCTTGGGTCGCAACTCGGGCCGGTTGGGTCGGATGACCAGCTCAACGTGCGCAAGGCGGATGCGGGTGCCATTGCAGGGATTTCGCTGCGGAGCATCGAGTTGCGCTCCGCGCGGGATGATCCCAGGCACGCAACACTGCTGATGAGCGTTGAGCCATCGGCATTGATGATGACGGATGCACCTTGGCCCGCCGCGGTGCTCTATCCACCGCGCCCGGACGCACCGGACTCCAATGCGTACTGGTCGCTTCAGACTGGTGGAGCAACGGTGATCGTCGGTCTAGGGCCTGACCAGGTGCATGTGAGCTACGTATCGATCAGCAAGCGCTGATCCGGGTCATTGGCCATGGCAAAGGATATGCAGAATGGATAACCCTGATCCCGCGGCGGCACCTGCACCGACACGCGCTTCGTCCCCATTGGCTGATGCGACGCTGGCCGCATTTCTTGAGAAGTGCCCCACGCTTCGCAGCGGGCTTGCGCAGCTCAACCGGGACGGCATCAACGTCGAATGGGGTGCGGCGGGCGGCGGCACTTACCTCGTGCCGGGCAGCAAGATCGTCATTGACGCAAACGCTGCCAACCAAGGCGGGCGGATTGCGCGTTCTCTCTCCCATGAGATCGGGCACCACCGCTTCACCGAGCAGCCGGATCAGTCGTCCAAGCAAGCGTTCGTCGGAACACTGCTGCGCGGCGAAGCTGCAGCCACGCTTAGCAACGCACATATTCGCCGGGAAATAGTGAATGGTGGCGGCCCCGATATTGGTATCTCTGGCTCCGGCGACCGGCCACGCCGATATCAGGCCATCGCAGATCAACATCTCGCTGGCGCGCTTACGCGCGATGCCGCGTTGGACCAGATTGCCGAGATCTTCAAGACAGAGCGACCGTCCGTCGGTCCGCATGCAACATATGAGCTGTACTACGGCGCTCACTACGACGCGCACATTGCGCCACGACTTCGCCGCCAGGGCAATCCAGAGCCGACGTTGGATGCGGTGACGCCGGGCACGTCCCACCTTGATCCCGCGGACGGCAGGCTCTATGGGCAGATCCGCGCGGGTGTGGAAACGCTGGATTCCAAGCATGATCGTCAGTGGGATGTTTCGAGCGAGCGCATGACGGCCAGCTTGCTTGTATTGGCTAAAGAGGAAGGGTTGTCACGGGTGGACCATGTGGTCCTCAACCAGGCCACGGAACGTCATGCGGGTGGGGAGAGGGTGTTTCTGGTGGAGGGAGCCTTGAATGACCCCGCGCAGCATCGTGCAAGCATGGCGACCGGTGATGCGATTGCCGTTTCGGAGGCGCAATCTTTCGCGCGGGTTGAGTCCATGAATCAAGCGCGTGATGTGGTGACGCAGCAACAGACACGTTCGCAATCAGATGCTATCGAGCAGGCGGTGTACACCCAGAGCGCCTCGCCGCATATGCGGTAGGACGCTTCAGAACAACTGCCCCTGCGGAGAATCCTCGCGCGGCGGCAGCGGCCGCACGAACTTCGTGCAATCGAGCTTCGGCCAATGGCTGTTCTGCGCATCGAAGCCAAGGCGCTTGCGGGCGAGCTTGAAGCGGCTGGAAAGCAGGTCCGCGTAAACGCCTTCACCGCGCATACGGCTGCCGAACTCGCTGTTGTAATCCTTGCCGCCACGCAGCTGGTTGATGGTGCTCATCACGTGCGCGGCGCGGTCGGGGTGATGCGTATCGAGCCAGTCGCGGAACAGCGGCGCCACTTCCAATGGAAGGCGCAGCAGCACGTAACCGGCGGTGCTGGCGCCGGCGTCGCGTGATGCTTCGAGCACTGCTTCCAGTTCCGCATCGTTGATCCAGGGAATCACCGGGGCCACCATCACGCCCACCGGAATGCCGGCGTCGTGCAGGCGACGCATGGCGCGCAGGCGCGCGTGCGGGGCCGATGCGCGCGGCTCAAGGCGCGCCGACAGATGCGGGTCCAGCGAGGTCACCGAGAAGTGCACGCTGACCAGGTTTTTCTCCGCCAGCGGCGCGAGCAGGTCAATGTCGCGCTCTACCAGGGCGTTCTTGGTGATGAGCGAGAACGGGTGCTGGGTGTCCAGCATCACTTCGATCAGCTGGCGGGTGAGTTTGAGTTTGCGCTCGATCGGCTGGTAGGCGTCGGTGTTGATGCCCAGGGCGATCGGTTGCGGGGTGTAGGCAGGCCGCGAGAGTTCCTTGCGCAGCAGCTGCGGCGCGTTGGTCTTGGCGAACAGCTTGGTTTCGAAGTCCAAGCCCGGGGACAGGTTGAGGAAGGCGTGCGAGGGGCGCGCGAAGCAGTACGAGCAGCCGTGCTCGCAGCCGCGGTAGGGATTCACCGATTGGCTGAAACCCACGTCGGGCGATTTGTTGCGGCTGATGATGCTGCGCGCGGTTTCGGCGCGCACTTCGGTACGCAGGCGCGGGGCTGCGAATTCTTCGCTGGTTTCCGGTTCCCAGCCGTCGTCCATTGCTTCGCTGACCGTGACTTCGAAACGGCCGGCGAGATGCGTGGTGGAACCACGGCCTTTGATTGCGATACCCATCTTCAGAGGCTACCGGCGGGACGTCTCAGGGGTTGAGACGTTGTGTGGAGCGCAGGGAAGGGTGGAGCGTTGCGCATGGGTTAGTAGTATTACTAACCACAGGGTCGAAGGGAAGCGGAATCCGCGTCCCCGTTGGGTTTGGGCTGAATCGTTGTGGTTTGGTCCCCAAGGTTATCCACAGGTGCTCATGGGACCTTTGGTTGCACGCCAGGAGCATCCGGGCAGGGCCCGGATCTACGCAGGTGCGCGGAACAGCGCGCTCAAAGAAGGGCGAGGTAGCCCTTTACCGTTGCGTCCAGCCCGGCATACAGGGATTCGCTGATGAGGGCATGGCCGATGGAGACTTCGAGGACGTTCGGCACCGTTTGCAGGAAATCGCGGAGGTTTTCCTGGGAAAGGTCGTGGCCGGCATTGACGCCCAGGCCGGCGGCCTGGGCACGGCGGGCGGCGTCGGCGAACAGCGCCAGCATGACGGTGGCGTCGCCTGCGGCGTGCGCCTCGGCGTAGGGGCCGGTGTAAAGCTCGACGCGGTCGGCACCGATAGCGGCCGCCTGGGCCAGGTCGGGGTTGCCGGCGTCCACGAACAGGCTGACGCGGCAGCCGTAGCGCTTCAGTTCCGCGATCAACGGGCGCAGGCGCTCGGCGTCGCGGCTGAAATCAAAGCCGTGGTCGGAGGTGAGCTGGCCGTCGCTGTCGGGCACCAGGGTGGCCTGGGCCGGGCGGGTCTGCGCGCACAGCGGCAGCAGGCCGGGGTACCCCGGGCGCGGCGGGGCGAACGGGTTGCCTTCGATGTTGAATTCCACGCCGCGCGCGGTGGTCAGCGCCGAGAGGGCGAGCACGTCCTCGGCATGGATGTGCCGGCGGTCGGGGCGCGGGTGCACGGTGATGCCGTGGGCGCCGGCGTCCAGGCAGGCGGTGGCGGCCTGCAGTACATCCGGGTCCTGGCCGCCGCGCGAATTGCGCAGGACGGCGATCTTGTTCACGTTGACGCTGAGGTGGGTCATAGGCTCGGTGGAAGGTCGTTCGGATCGCGGTCGGCGTCACGGCGGGCCTGCGCCTGCTCACGCAGCCGGCGCAGCTCGGCGGGGTCGATCGCGTTGTAGATGTCGTGCGGGCCGGCGGTATCGCGCTGGCTGCCGCCGAAGCTGGCCAGGTAGCGGCCGCGGATCCAGGCCAGCAGGAACACCAGTGCGCCGGCCAGCCACAGCATCATCAGGCCGGTGGACGGTGTCTTGATGGCGAAGGTGAAACAGCCCAGCGACAGCAGCAGGAACAGCCAATACATTGTCATTCTCCCCGTTGACCTGCGCAGTGTAGCGCCGGGGCGGGGGCCGGTTCCACGTGGCCGCTACAGCAGCGGGGAGGCCAGGCGGGCGAACGCCTCGGGCACGCGGTGCAGCCACAGCGAGCGGCGGCGGTCGTCCCGCACCGGGCTGGCGGCGGCGAATTCGGCCACCAGGATCTTCTCCAGTTCGGCCACGCACGCTTCGTCGCTGATCATCATGGAGAGCTCGAAATTGAGCCGGAAGCTGCGGTGGTCGAAGTTGGCGCTGCCGGCGATGCACACGTCGTGGTCGGCGATGAAGGCCTTGGTGTGCAGCATGCGCGGACCGTACTCGTAGATCTTGACCCCGGCCTGCAGCAGTTCATCGAAGTACGAACGCGCGGCCTGGGTGACGAACCAGGAGTCGCTCATCTTCGGCACCAGCAGGCGCACGTCCAGGCCGCCGAGCGCCGCGGAGGTCAGGGCCATGCGCGCGGCCTCGCCGGGCACGAAGTAGGGCGTGACCAGCCACACGCGCTTGCGCGCTTCGTGGATGGCGGCGACCTGCAGCCGGTGGATGGTTTCCCACGAGGAATCCGGGCCCGAGACCAGCACCTGCGTGTTGATCGTGCCGTCCTGGCGACCGGGCATGTCGTTGGGCCACAGCTGGGCGATGTTGAAGCGTTCCCGGGGCTCGCCGGTGGCGTAGATCCAGTCTTCGACGAACACCAGCTGCAGGCTGCGCACGACGTGCCCGACCAGGCGCATGTGCAGGTCGCGGTAGGCGTCGGGCCGGCGGCTTTCGTCTTCTTCATCGGTGATGTTGATGCCACCGGTAAAGGCGATGCGGCCGTCGATCACCACCAGCTTGCGGTGGGTGCGCATGTTCATCCACGGCCGCTTGAACGGCTTGAGCAGCTGGCGCGGATGGAACCACGCGACTTCGGCACCGGCTTCGCGCAATGGCTTGAGGAAGGCGTTGCGGATGCTGGAGGAACCCACCGCATCCAGCAGCAGGCGCACGCGCACGCCGGCGCGCGCGCGCTCGACCAGCGCATCGCGCAGCGCGGTGCCCGCGTGGTCGGGATTGAAGATGTAGTACTCCACGTGCAGGTGGTCGCGTGCCTGGGCCACGGCCTTCAACAGCGCGGCATAGGTCTGCGCGCCATCCACCAGCCACTCCACTTCGGTGGCCGAACTGGGCGCCAGCCCGGTAGTGGCCTGGGCGATCTTGGCCAGTTCGGTGCAGTCCGCATCCGGCGGGCACACGCTGTTGTAGTGCTCCATGCCGGAACGCGCGCGGCCACGGCGCAGGCGCTGCCGCTTCACTTTCTGCGGGCCCAGCAGGTAGTACACGAACAGGCCCAGGTAGGGCAGCGCGGCCAGCGACAGGATCCAGCTGAGGGTGGCCACCGGTTCGCGCTTCTGCAGCATGATCCAGCCGATCAGCCACAGCAGGTAGAGCACGTAGGCGGCAATGAGCAGCGGGCGCAGGTGCGGAACGGCATCCAGCCAGTGGAGCCATTCGGCAAGCGCGGGGTAGGTGGCAAGCATGCGCGGATCATAGCTAAAAAAAAAGCGCCCCTGTTTCCAGGGGGCGCTTTCCAGTCGCGTCATGACTTGATGTTGCGTCTTACTGTTGCTGCTGGAACCCGATCTTCTTCATCTGCGCGTTCTTCGCGGCGGCCAGAACCTTGGCCATCACGTCGTACTCGGAGTCCGGGCTGGCGTCGATGCGCAGCTCGGGCTGGTTGGTCGGGTCACGCTGCACTTCCTGTTCCATACGCTGCTGGAGCTCAGCCGTTGCAACCGGGCTGTTGTTCCAGAACACCTGGTTGCTGGCGTCGATCCGCAGCTCGATCGGCGGCGGCGGTTCGACCAGCTGCGGCGGTGGGTTGAGCACGCGCTGCGGCAGGTCCACGGCGATCGGGTACGTCATGATCGGCGCGGTAACGATGAAGATGATCAACAGCACCAGCATCACGTCCACGAGGGGCGTAACGTTGATGTCGGCCATTGGGCCCTTGCCACCACCAGAACTGAATGCCATGGCTTACTGCCCCTTCTCTTTGGTGGCCACGAAGCCAACGTCGAGCATGCCCTGCTCCTGCGCGATCTTCGTCATCTCGTTGATGACGCGCATCTTGGTGGTGCGGTCACCACGCAGATTGAGCGGGGGCTGGGGGGTCTGCTGGGCGGCGGTCGCCAGGCGGGACTCGAGAGTCTGCTTGTCGATTTCTTCGTCGTTCCAGTAAATCGAGCCGTCTTCCTTCACCGCCAGGGTGATGGGGCCCTTACGATCAGCCGCATCGTCAGGGTTCTGCACCAGGTTTGCCTCGGGCAGGTCGACCTTGACCTTATGGGACATCAGGGGCGCCGTGATGATGAAGATGATCAGCAGCACCAGCATCACGTCCACGAGGGGCGTAACGTTGATGTCGGCCATGGGGCCGCCGCTGTTACCACTACTGAAAGCCATAACGGGCTCCGTCTAGATCGTGTTGACTACGTTCTCGCTGGGTACAGCGCGTCGCAATTAGCGGACGCGCGAACCGGTGGCGAAGAAGTCGTGCAGGTCGTGAGCGAACGTATCGAACTTGCTGATCGTGGCGCTGTTGATCTTGCTGAAGAAGTTGAAGGCGAACACGGCCGGGATTGCCACGAACAGACCGATGGCGGTCATGATCAGGGCTTCACCCACCGGGCCGGCAACGGCGTCGATGGAGGCCGAACCGGTTGCACCGATCTTGATCAGCGCGCCGTAGATGCCCCACACGGTACCGAGCAGACCGACGAACGGAGCGGTTGCACCGACGGTGGCCAGCAGGGTCATGCCTGACTGCAGGTTGTTGCTTTCGCGGGTCACGGCCTGACGCAGGGCGCGGTCGACGAACTCCGAACGGCTCAGGTTTTCACCCAGACCACCGGTGGCGCCACCTTCGGCACGCTGGTGGTGGGCAGCAGCCTGGGCTGCGTCCAGGGCGATCTTGGAGAACGGCTCGGAAGCCGGCTGTTCTTCCATGGCGCGGATGGCGTCCTGTGCGTTCGGGGTATCCCAGAACAGGCTCACGACCTTGTCAGCAGCACTCTTCAGGCGGGTAGCACGGAAGATGTTGATGACGGTCCAGTACCAGGACATGGCCGACATGATCACCAGGGTCAGAAGCACGACCCAGGAGACGGCGAAGTCGCCCGGCTTGGAGGTCATTTCGTGGATCAGATGCTCGAAGCCCATCTGCGAGAGGGCATTCGACGGGTTGCCCCCGGCAGCAGCGGCGATGAAGAGTTCCTGCAGCATGACGCTTACCTTTGTTGTGTGTGGTGATGAATGTTGTAGCTAGGTTCAAGTGACGGGTGGGTGGCCGGCAGGCCACCCGGCCCATCAATTCAGCGCAAAGTTGACCGGGACGCGGACGCGACCTGCAGCTTTCTTCCCGCCCGATTCGGCAGCGTTGAAGCGCCATTTACGGGCGGCTTCCATCGCGGCACGGTCCAGATCGCGGTTACGGCTGGACTTTTCGACCGACACATTGGTGACGTTGCCGTTGGCATCGACATCAATGATCAGGATCACTTCACCCTGGATACCTGCGCGGAATGCAGCCGGCGGGTAACGCGGGGGATTCATGGCCTTGGACGAGATATCGACGCTGGCCTCGATGGAACTCGGCGGCTGCGGCGGGCTCGGCGGACTCGGCGGCGTGACGATGTCGTTCGGACGCGGTTCCGGCACGTCGATCACCGGCGCCTGCGGCGGCGGCGGCACCGGCGAGGGCTTGGGCGGCGACAGGTTCTTGACCGGCGGCGGCGGCGTTTCAGTCGGCGGCGGCGGCGGCGGCGGCGGTGGGGGCGGCGGCGGAGCGTCGACCAGGGTCACCATGATGTTGCGTTCCTTCTCCGTGATGGCCTTGGGGGCCACGGCGGGAATAAGGAGCAGCATCAGGGCGGCGAGATGCAATGCGATTACAAAGGCGATACCCACGATGCGCGGCCAGCTGAGGCCGGTGTCATCGCGTTGTTCGTACCTGTGAACGACTAGTTGTTCCGTCATGCGCCAAGAGCTCATTAGTGGGGCCGGGTACCTGGGGACAGATAGCCCATGATCAGCGGTGCATGACACCGCAGGAACCTCCAAGCTTATACCAATCCTGAGCGCCTGCGCATCACTCACGCAGGCGTTCAGGCGTTATTCCTACTTACTTCAGGTTGATGATTTTCTTGGCATCGGCCTGGTTCTTCACACCCTTCGCCAGCGCCTGCTGGGCGGCCGTCTTGGCCTCCGGAATGCGACCTTCCGAATGCAAGACACGTGCCAGGTTCAAGTAGGTTTCACCGTCCTTGGAAAGCGGGGCGGCCTTCTGCCACGCTTCGATCGCCTTTTCGACCTGCGGCGGATCCGAGTAGTAATACGCCTGGGCCTGGGCCAGGTACACCTGGTAATCCGGCTTCAGGATGCCCTTCTGCAGGCCATCGTTGATCACCGCAATGACCTCGGCTTCCTTCTTGTCCGAGTTGGCGTAGATCGAGTACGCCTGCTTGTACTCGCGCTCCTCGGTCAGCTGGCCGCCCTTGAAGAGCTTGTCCATGACCGCGCCGGCCTTGTCCATCTGGTCGGCCTGCAGGTACATGCTGGCCAGGTTCATCTGGGCCTTCTTGTCGGCCGGGTTCTTGGCGGCAAGGGCTTCGGCCTGCTTCACCGCTTCACCGGTCTGGCCGGACTCGGACAGGGCGGCCATCAGCAGCTGGTTCCAGTTGTCCTTCGGCTCGGTGGCACCGGCGATGGCCTGCTGGATGACCGGCACCGCTTCCTGGTAGCGCTCGAGCTGGTACAGGGCCTGGCCCTTGATGATCAGCTCTTCCGGCTTGGTCGACTTGGTTTCAGCGAAGTACTTGTCCAGGGTGGCCAGGCCTTCGGCAAGCTGGTCGTCCTGGATCTGCAGCTGGCCCAGCATCAGCATCGACTGGAAGTGGCCGTTGTTGTCCAGGCCGTTGAATTCCAGCACCTGCAGCAGGTACTTCTTGGCAGCGGCGTTGTCGTCGGTGTTGTAGGCGGCCTGCGAGGCCAGCTGCGCGGCCAGCGACTTGTCGTACGCATTGGCGGCGCTGTTGCCCAGGATTTCATTGGCCGCGGCCAGCGTCTCGGGGAACTTCTGATCGTTGTAGCTGTCGATCATCTTCTGCAGCTGCTTGCCCAGCTTCGGCGACGCCTTGATGTCCGGCTCGGCACGGGTGGCCTGCGGGTACAGCGCTTCGGCCTTGGCCTGGTCCTTCTTGCCACCACGGCGATCGGCGCTGCGATCGGTGGTGCGGGTCTGGGCGACGGCGTCAGTGACCACAACGCCACCAATGGCGGTCGCGATGAGGACGGAAAGCACGGCTTGCTTGTGGTTGCGGAAAATCATCTTTCACCTCGATCGAACCGCCGCGGCGGCATCAAAACGGACTGTCAGAAAAATCTGAGCCGCCAAACGTATCAGAAACTGATGGCGTGAGAAATCGTTTCCGATGCTGCAATACAGCATCCTTTAGTCGAATCACCCGCACTTCGGGCGCCGTCCAGCGGCCTGGGCCTGCTGGAAAACACCGGTCAGGGCGGGGGCATCGCGTTGCAGCTCCCGGATCCGGTTGGCCGGGTCCGGGTGGGTGGACAGCCATTGCGGGGAACGCCCGCCGCTGGCAGCCATCATGTTCTGCCACAGGTTCACGGCCTGGGCCGGGTCGAAACCCGCCTCGGCCATCAGCCGCTGGCCGACCACGTCGGCTTCGCTTTCCTGGGTGCGCGAACCGGGCAGCAGGAACGCCGCTTGGGCGCCGGCGCCGCCAAGCTGGTTGACCGTGCTGGCCGCGCCGTCGCCATACGCTGCGCCAGCCAGCGCGCCGAGCACGGCCAGGCCGGTCTGCGCGCCCATCTGGCGGGTGAGGCGCTCTTCGTGGTGGCGCGAGATGACATGGCCGATCTCATGCCCGATCACGGCGGCGAGCTGGTCCTGGTTCTTGGCCACGGTGAAGATGCCGGTGTTCACGCCGACCTTGCCGCCGGGCAGGGCGAAGGCGTTCGGCTCGGCATCGACGAACACGGCGGTCTCCCACCGTACGCCACGGTACTGAGGCGGCAGCTGGGCGACCAGCGCATTGACCACGCACTGCACGTATCCGTTCTGGCGGCCGTCGCTGCTGATCTTCTGCTTCTGTTTGGTTTCGGCGAAGGCCTGCGCGCCGAGCTGGTCCAGCTCGGCCTGCGAGACGCCACCCACCATCTGCTTGCGCCCGGTGGGCGAGGTGGTGGTGGCGCAAGCGCTGAGCGCCAAGGTGATGACAAGTCCGAGCAGCAAGGGTTTCAAGGCGGGGACTCCCGTGTTCATGTCTGCAGTGTGGCGTGCGGAATGTAAGGTTTTGTCAAACCGTCGGGTCAGTGCAAGCCCAGGAACACCAAGGCGGCCAGGGCGATGGCGTTGTTCAACGCATGCGCCACGATCGGTGCCCACAAGGTGCCGGTGCGCTGGTACAGCCAGGCGAACGCGGCGCCCATGCCGCCATATACCAGCCACAGCTGGGCGATTTCCCAGGGGCCGTTCGCGCTGGTGCCGGGGACTTCATGGACCAGGGCAAATGCCAGGCTGCTGAGCAGCATGCCCAGCCACGGGCGGCCGGCCTGCCACAGGCGGCCGAACAGCACGCGGCGGAACAGCAGTTCTTCGTAGGCCGGGGCCAGCACGATGGCGAACACGGCCAGGAACCACGGGAAGCGGGCCAGCGCCTGTTCCATCAGGGCCAGGTTGGTGGGTACCGGTTCAATACCGGCCTGCCGGGCCAGCCAGGCAATGCCGTTGCTGCCGATGATCACGCCCACGGCAACCAATGCTGTCCAGCCCCAGGTGGATGGGCGGCGGGCAGCCTCGAACGAGGCGCGGCGCTCGTTGGCGTCGGCACGGCGGCGAAGGAAGTACAGGAATACGGCAGCACCGCCGGTGGCGAACACGGCCATCAGGATCTGCGCGAGCGCGCCGGGTTGGCCCACCTGCTGGGCGAGCGCTTCGGCCGCGTGTGCGCCGGTGTCGCGGACCACGACCACCGCGCGGTAGAGGCCCCAGAGCAGGCCACTGGCCAGGCTGAGACCCAGCAGGGCCAGGGTGGCGATACCCAGGTCGATCAGGAATCCCGCAACGGGCGAGCCTGGTTTCCGTTGGGGCGCCTTGGGCAGGGCGGGCGGCAGCGGAGGCGTGGTGGACGCCGGAGCGGTAGCGGACATCGGGTTCCTGGCAGCAATAGGCGGTGGCCAGGCCGGTTGCAGGTCGCAACCGGCCGGCCCTGAGCCGATTGTGTCAGATATCCAGGTTTGCGACCCGCAACGCGTTGTCTTCGATGAAATCGCGGCGCGGTTCCACCACGTCACCCATCAGGGTGCTGAAGATCTGGTCGGCCGCCACGGCGTCCTCGATGCGCACCTGCAGCAGCCGGCGCGTATCGGGGTTCACGGTGGTGTCCCACAGCTGTTCGGGATTCATTTCACCCAGGCCCTTGAAGCGCTGGATCTGGCGGCCCTTCTTGGCTTCGTCCAGCAGCCAGTTGCGGGCATCGGCAAAACCACCGATCTCCGACGACTTGGCACCGCGGACGATCCTGGCACCCTCACGCACCAGCCCGTGCAGCAGCAGCGAGGACTGGTGCAGGGCACGCAGCTCACCGGTTTCGAAGGCCGACAGCGGCAGCACCTGGATCAGCTGTTCGCCCATGTGGCGACGGGTGACCAGCAGCGCTGCGGGACGCTCTTCGGTGGGCTCCTGCAGTTCCAGGCTGAAACGCGGCGACCCCAGGCTGCCCTGGTTGAGGCGCTTGGCCAGTGCGGCCAGGCCTTCGTCGGCGCCGGCCTTGCGCAGGTGCTCCAGGTCCATCGGCGTGAAATCGACCAGCGCTTCAAGCACCTGGCGGTCGTAGCGATGGGCATTGCGGCCGATCGCTTCCTGCGCCGAGGCGTAGGCCAGCAGCAGCTTCTCCAGGGCGACGCCTTCGATGGCCGGCTCGTTCTCGGCCGGAATCAGCGAGGCGTTTTCCACCGCGTTGCTGGCCAGGTAGGCATCCAGCGCGGGGTCGTCCTTCAGGTACAACTCCTGCTTTCCCTGCTTGATCTTGTACAGCGGCGGCAGGCCGATGTAGACGTGGCCACGCTCGATCAGCTCCGGCATCTGCCGGTAGAAGAAGGTGAGCAGCAGGGTACGGATGTGCGCGCCGTCGACGTCGGCGTCGGTCATGATGATGATGCGGTGGTAGCGCAGCTTGTCCGGGTTGTACTCGTCGCGGCCGATGCCGGTGCCCAGTGCGGTGATCAGCGTACCGACCTGGTCGGAGGCGAGCATGCGGTCGAAGCGGGCACGTTCCACGTTGAGGATCTTGCCGCGCAGCGGCAGCACGGCCTGGTTCTTGCGGTTGCGACCCTGCTTGGCCGAACCACCTGCGGAGTCACCCTCGACGATGAACAGTTCGGACAACGCCGGGTCTTTTTCCTGGCAGTCGGCCAGCTTGCCGGGCAGGCCTGCGATATCCAGCGCACCCTTGCGGCGGGTCAGGTCGCGCGCCTTGCGCGCGGCTTCGCGGGCACGGGCAGCGTCGACGATCTTGCCGGCGATGGCCTTGGCTTCGTTCGGGTTTTCCTGCAGGAACTCTTCCAGGCGCTGGCCGAACGCGCTTTCCACGGCCGGGCGCACATCCGAGCTGACCAGCTTTTCCTTGGTCTGGCTGGAGAAGCTGGGGTCGGGCACCTTCACCGAGAGCACGGCGATCATGCCTTCGCGCATGTCATCGCCGGTCAGGTTGATCTTGGCCTGCTTGGCGATGCCGTTCTGCTCGATGTAGTTGTTGAGCACGCGGGTCAGCGCGCCGCGGAAGCCGGCAAGGTGGGTACCGCCGTCCTTCTGCGGAATGTTGTTGGTGAAGCAGTACATCGTTTCCTGGTAGGAATCGGTCCACTGCAGCGCCACGTCCACGGTGATGCCGTTGGACTCGCCGGTGACCGAGATGACGTTCGGGTGCAGCGGGGTCTTCAGCTGCGCCAGATGCTCCACGAAGCTGCGGATGCCGCCTTCGTAGTGGAAGTCGTCGCGGCGGCCATCACCACGCTCATCCACCAGGACGATCTTGACGCCGGAGTTCAGGAACGAGAGTTCGCGCAGGCGGCGCGCCAGGATCTCGTAGTGGAACTCGACGTTGTCGTGGAACGCGACCACCGACGGCCAGAAGCGCAGGGTGGTACCGCGCTTGGTGCTGGCTTCGACCTGGGCCAGCGGGCTGACGGCCGCGCCATCGGCGTATTCCTGGTGGAAGTGGAAGCCGCTCTGGAAGATGTCCAGGGTGAGCTTCTGCGACAGCGCGTTGACCACGCTGACGCCGACGCCGTGCAGGCCGCCGGAAACCTTGTAGCTGTTGTCGTCGAACTTGCCGCCGGCGTGCAGCACGGTCATGACCACTTCGGCAGCAGACACTTCGCGGCCGAGCTTCTGGCTCATCTGCCCGTGCTTGCCGGTGGGGATGCCACGGCCGTTGTCGGACACGGAGACCGAGCCGTCGGCGTGGATCGTCACCGCAACGTGGTCAGCGTGGCCCGCCAGCGCTTCGTCGATGGAGTTGTCGACGACTTCGAACACCATGTGGTGCAGACCGGTGCCGTCATGGACGTCGCCGATGTACATGCCGGGCCGCTTGCGGACCGCCTCCAGGCCTTCCAGGGCGGTGATGCTGTTGGCGTCGTAATTGCCGGTAGGTGCCGGAGTGTTCTGTTCTTCAGTCATTGCGCTTGCCATAGGCTCCGCAGGTCGGGCCGCCGCAGGAAGCGGGGCGCCGATGGATAAGGGGTTGCAACAGCAATTATACCAGCCGGGCGCTTCCGCCCCTGCCAGCACTATGGCACAAGCTGGACCTGGCCATGTTCCACGTGGAACCGGGTGATATCGGTGCGGTCCTGCAGTGCGGCGGGGGTCTCGGTGGCGGTGATGAAGATCTGCGCGGGGCCTGCACGCAGGCGGTCCAGTACCCGGGCTTGATGGGTACGATCCAACTCTGAGGCCAGGTCATCCAGCGCGATCACCGGCCATTCGCCGCGCTGTTCGGCGTAATCCTCGGCCTGGGCCAACAGGCAGGTGAGGGCGGTGAGCTTGGCCTGGCCGCGCGAGAGCGCATCGCGACCGGGAATCGTAGCAAACCCCACGCTCCAGTCGGCCCGGTGCGGTCCCACGGAGGTGTAGCCCGCCAATCGGTCACGCTCCCGGGCCAGCAGCAGGGCGTCGGACAGGGAAAGTTCGTGTTTGCGCCAGCCCGGGCTCAGGGTCAGTGACTGGATGCCCAGGTTCGGGGCCAGATCCTGCGCCAAGCCGATGGTCCGGTCCTGGAGGCGGTCCAGGTAGTGTTGGCGGCGGGTGGTGAGCGGTTCGCCGGCTTCCGCCAGCTCCCGATCCCACGCATCCAGTGCATTCGGGTGCCCGCCTTGCTTGAGCAGGGCATTGCGCTGCTTCAGGGCCCGCGAATACCGTCGCCACAGGGCAAGGAAGTCTGGTTCCACGTGGAACAAACCCCAATCCAGGAACCGACGACGCGGTTCGCCACCGCCGCTGACCAGCGCGTGGCTGCCAGGCTCGAAGGTAACCACAGCAAGGGCTGCGCAGAGGTTTCCCAGCTGTGCGACGTCTTCGCCATCGAGCCGTCCCTTCCATTCCTGGCCGCTGTGGCGCAGCCCGGCCTTGCGGCGCGTAGCCGAATCCGCACCGGAACGTTGTTCGTCCCATTCAACGAAGACATCCAGCGCATCCTGGCCTTGGCGCACCAGACCATCGCGCACCCGCCCGCGGAAACTGCGTCCGTACGCCATCACGTGCAGGGCTTCGAGCACGCTGGTCTTGCCCGCGCCGTTGTCGCCAGTGATCAGGTTGATGCCCGGTTGCGGGGCCAGTTCCACGCTGTCAAAGCGGCGAACCTGGTGCAGGGACAGACGACGGATGTACATGCGATCGGATCTGGGCCGCAGTTGCGGCAGAAGGGTTGGGGCAATCGATCAGCTTACTGCATCGGGGTGGTTTCGCCGCACGTCCGAGACACCGTGAATTCTTTGAAATCTGGAAGAGCACCACGGGTGTAGCCGTGCAGATTTCAAGGAATTTGCGCTCCTTGGAGATCGGACTGGCGGCGGTCCATTCCGACGAGGCGCTCGATTCTTTGAAATCTGAAGAGCGGGGCAGGGTAGGCGTTCTCAGATCTCGCGAGATTGAGGCCTTCCATTTCCGGCTATCCACAGGGGGTCTGTATGACTTATGCACAATCTCTGTGCAATCTGTGGATAAAAAGCAGGCCTTGGGCACTCCTGAAAGATATCCACAGGTTGAACCCCAGGCTCAGACCCTGTTTTACCGGGGTTTCAGGTACATATTCCCCTTTAAATTCAATTAGATAAGATACTTTTCAACCAAATCTGGCTCTACCACCACCACCTAGCTTTAGATTTATATACAGTTTTTAAAAGCTTAGAGCTGGGATCCAGGGGCAAACCAGACCGTTCTTCGAACCCCGTAGAGCCACGCGCTGCGTGGCTGCTCTTTCCGTAGAAAATCCAACGATCTCCTCGTTGATGGCAATCGAGATCGAGGCGCAGAGATTTAAGCGACAGGACGCGAGATCGAAGGTAGCCACGCAGGAGGCGGCGAAGCAGTTCGGTAGATGCTCCACGTGGAACGTCGGGGCAAAAAGAAACCCGGCACTTGGCCGGGCTTCTTGGTTACCGCGGTTCCACGTGGAACCAAGCGTCAGGTCAGAGACGCAGCGGCATCACCACGTGACGCGACTTCTCGCTGCTGGCTTCGCGCACCAGGGCCGAGGAGTTGGAATCGCGCAGCTGGATGACCACGTGCTCGTCGCGCAGTGCAGACAGGGCGTCCAGCAGGTAGTTCACGTTGAAGCCGATGGCCAGATCGCTCACGGTGGTATCCGCTTCGATCTCTTCCTGGGCTTCTTCCTGCTCCGGGTTGTGCGCGCTGATCTTCAGGTTGCCCGGCGAGACTTCCACGCGGATGCCGCGGTACTTCTCGTTGGACAGAATCGCGGCACGCTGCAGCGAGGCACGCAGGGCTTCGCGATCGACCTTCACTTCACGGTCGGCACCGATCGGAATCACGGCCTCGTAATCCGGGAAGCGGCCGTCGATCAGCTTGGAGGTGAAGGTCACATCGTCGCGCTTGACGCGCACGTGGCTGCGGCCGACTTCCAGCTCGATCTCGCGATCACCGCTCTCCAGCAGGCGCTGAAGTTCGGTCACACCCTTGCGCGGCACGATGATCTGACGCTTGGCGCCACTGGCTTTTTCCAGGTCGGTTTCGCACAGCGCCAGGCGGTGGCCGTCGGTGGCGACGGTGCGCAGCGCATCGCCGCGCAGGTCGAACAGCAGGCCGTTGAGGTAGTAGCGCACGTCCTGCTGGGCCATCGCGAACGCGGTGCGCTCGATCAGTTCCTTCAGGGTGGCTTCGCCAATGGCCACGCGCTCGGTGGCTTCCACTTCGTCCACCGACGGGAAGTCGTTGGCCGGCAGCGTTGCCAGGGTGAAGCGGCTGCGGCCGGCCTGCACGGTGATCTTGTCACCGGTCTGCGAGACGGTGATCCGGCTGCCGTCGGGCAGGGCGCGGATGATCTCGAACAGTTTGCGTGCCGGGATGGTGGTCTCGCCGTCCTGGGCATCATCCACCGCGATCCGCGACACCATCTCCACTTCCAGGTCGGTACCGGTCAGCGACAGCTGCCCGTTCTGGACCTGGACCAGGAAATTAGCCAGAACCGGCAAGGTCTGGCGGCGTTCGACCACGTTGACGACTTGTGCCAACGGCTTGAGAAAGGCTTCGCGCTGCAGTGTGAAACGCATGTGGTTCCGTGCCCCTATGCTTTAAAAAGATGTGGAATAAATCAAAAGCTTGGTGGTGATGGTAGAGCCAGAATTGCGGGAAAACACATCTAAGTATTTGTAAATAAAGGCTTTTATGGCCTCGAAACCCTCTGCACTACTACCCCCCAAGGGGTGGGGAAGCCTGTGGATAAAAATCCCGCCAACTCAAACGGGTTTTTTATCCACAGCCTGTCCCTCGCTTACACCCGGATTTTGCACCGTTTTATGCGATGACGCCCGTGCGGCGTGCATGCATCATTCGCTCAACTTCCGGATCAGCTTGTCCCAGTCTTCCCGCAACTTGCCGTCGGTCTCCATCAGCGTCCGGATCTGCCGGCACGCATGCAGCACCGTGGTGTGGTCACGACCCGCAAAGGCATCGCCGATTTCAGGCAGGCTGTGCTCGGTCAGTTCCTTGGTCAGGGCCATGGCGACCTGTCGCGGACGGGCCAGCGAACGGGTCCGGCGCTTGGACAGCAGATCCTTGATCTGCAGCCCGTAGTAGTCGGCCACGGTTTTCTGGATGTTGGGAATGCTGATGGCCTGCTGCTGGGCACGCAGCAGGTCGCGCAGGGTTTCCTGGGCGAAGTCGGTGGTGATCGCGCGGCCGGTGAAGTTGGCACGGGCGGTCAGGGTATTGAGCGCACCTTCGAGGTCGCGGACATTGGAGCGCATCTTCTTGGCAATCAGAAACGCCACATCGTCGGGAATCTCAGCACCGCGTTCGCGGGCCTTGGCCAGCACGATCGCCGCGCGCGTTTCGAAGTCCGGCGGCTCGATGGCGACCGACAGGCCCCAGGCAAGCCGCGACTTCAGGCGCGCTTCCAGCCCTTCGACTTCGCGCGGGTACCGGTCGCAGGTGAGGATGATCTGCTGCTTGCCGTCGAACAGGGCGTTGAACGTGTGGAAGAACTCTTCCTGGGTTCGGTCCTTGCCGGCAAAGAACTGGATGTCATCGATCAGCAGCGCGTCCACCTGCTGGAACTGGCGCTTGAACTGATCCATGGTTTTTTCCTGCAACGCACGGATCATGGCGCTGAAGAACTGTTCCGAGCGCAGGTACAGCACCTTGGCGGCCGGGTTGGCCTGGCGCATGGCGTTGCCGGCGGCGAACATCAGGTGGGTCTTGCCCAGGCCCGTGCCGCCGTACAGCAGCAGCGGGTTGTGCGCCCGGTCGCCCGGTTTCTGCGCCGCCTGGAACGCCGCGGCCAGGCCCAGCTGGTTGCTGCGGCCTTCCACGAAGTTGGTGAAGGTGTAGTGCGAATCCAGGTTGCCGGCGAACGGCACCAGCGGCTCAACCGGCGCAGCGGGCGCGGAATGGCCCGGAATCGGCGCGATCTGCGCCTCCACGGCCCGCGGACGCGAGCCGATTTCAAGAAAAACGTCGCCAAAACCGGCGAAGTGCGCCAGCAGTTCCTTGATCCGCGCCAGGTACAGCTCGCGGACCTGGTCGACGATGAAGGCGTTTGGCGCATAAAGCACCAGGCTGTCCGCGCGCAGATCGGCCTGCAGCGGCTTCAACCAGGTGTGAACATCTTCGGGCGGGAACTCCGCCTCAAGGCGTTCGAGACAACGGGACCAGGCATCCATCGGCAATAATCGTCTGGGGCCAGCGGTTGGGGCGCAGAAAGCCGCCGTGCCGCAGGCCGGAAGGGGAAAGAATGGATGGCGCAGACTACCACCGACGCGGGGTGCCGGTAATGGTTGTCCCGAAGTTATTCACAAAATGATCCACAGCTATTGCACAGGCCGGTGAAATCCCGTAGTGACATGGGCTTGACGCGCCCCGGGGTAGGTCTATAGAATTTCCGGTTCTTTCCGTCCCCTTCATATAGAGGCCCGCATGGCCACCAAGCGCACTTTCCAACCCAGCAACCTCAAGCGTAAGCGCGACCATGGCTTCCGTGCCCGTATGAAGACCGCTGACGGCCGCAAGATCCTGTCGCGTCGCCGCGCCAAGGGCCGTAAAGTCCTGAGCGCTTGATTGCAATGCCGCTTCCCGCGGCAGACGCAATCCTGACTGTGAGCAGTTCCGACCCGCGCAAGCGATTTCCTCGCTCTGCGCGGGTTCGTACGCGTGCCGAATATACAACGGTCTTCAACGGCGCCCGCCGTGTGTCCGAACCGCTGATGACCCTGCACTGGCTGAAGAGCGACACGCCGGCCAGGCTGGGTCTTGCCGTTTCGCGCAAAGTCGATCCCCGAGCCGTGGGTCGCAACCGTATCAAGCGTGTGCTGCGCGATGCCACACGCCACCTACGGCCGTGGATGACTGCCGGCGATTATGTCGTAGTTGCCCGCAGTTCCGCCCGTACCGCAAGTAATTCCGAGATCCGCCAGGCCTTCGAGCGCCTGCTGCGCCGGCTGGGCGCATTGCCCATGCCGGGCGCGGACGGCACAATGCCGCCGCCCGGGGTTGCACCCCTTTCCCAGTCCGAGCCGGCACCTGCTGCCGGCCCCGTCGAGCCTGCACGCTGATGAACCAGACCCGCGTTTTCCTGATTGTTGCCTGGCTGATGGTGGCCATCCTGCTGTGGATGCAGTGGGGTAGCGACAAGGCCCAGCCGGCGCCCACCGCCCCGGTGGCCGCCCAGACCCAGGCACCGGTGCCGGGCGCAACGGGCTCCGTGCCCGGTGCCAACGTGCCGCAGGCCCCGGGCAGCGCCCCGGCCACCCAGCCGACCGCGCAGGCCCAGGCCGGCGCGCCGCGCGTGACCGTCACCACCGACGTGCTGCGCCTGGTGCTCGATGGCGGCACCGTGCTGGATGCGGAGCTGCTGCAGTTCCCGCAGACCAAGGACGACGGCAGCCCGCCGGTGCGCCTGCTGACCGAAGACCCGGCCCACCCGTACCGCGCGGTGACCGGCTGGACCAGCCAGGACAAGAGCATGCCGGTGCCGGAAGCCAACGGCTTCACGCTGGTAGGCGATGCCAAGGACTTCGTGCTGGCCAAGGGCCAGGACGAACTGCAGATCCCGTTCGTGTGGAATGGCCCGAACGGCGTGAGCATCCGCCGTACCTTCACCGTCAACCGCAATGAATACGCGGTCAAGGTCAAGGACGAAGTGATCAACGCCGGCACCACCCCGTGGAGCGGCTACGTGTACCGCACCCTGGACCGCACGCCGACGATCCTGTCGCGCAGCATGACCAACCCGGACTCGTTCAGCTTCAACGGCGCGACCTGGTTCGACAAGGACGGCAAGTACCAGCGCCGTGCCTTCAAGGATTACCTGGACGATGGCCCGCTGAACCAGCAGGTCACCGGTGGCTGGGTGGCGATGCTGCAGCACCACTTCTTCACCGCGTGGGTGCCGCAGAAGGACCAGGCCGCGAACTACTCGCTGTCCCAGCATGACGGCCGCGACCAGATCCAGGCCACCGGCCCGGCGTTCACCGTGGCCCCGGGCCAGCAGGTGAGCAGCGAGGCACGCCTGTGGGTGGGCCCGAAGCTGGTCAACCAGATCGCCAAGGAAGATGTGCCGGGCCTGGATCGCGTTGTCGATTACAGCCGCTTCTCGATCATGGCCGTGATCGGCCAGGGCCTGTTCTGGGTGTTGAACCAGGTCCACAAGGTCGTCAACAACTGGGGCTGGGCCATCGTGGGCCTGGTGGTGCTGCTGAAGCTGGTGCTGTATCCGCTGTCGGCGGTGCAGTACAAGAGCGGTGCCAAGATGCGTCGCTTCCAGCCGCGCATCGCGCAGCTCAAGGAGCGCTATGGCGATGACCGCCAGAAGTTCCAGACCGCGATGATGGAGCTGTACAAGAAGGAAAAGATCAATCCGATGGGCGGCTGCCTGCCGATCCTCATCCAGATGCCGATCTTCTTCGCGCTGTACTGGGTGCTGGTGGAATCGGTGGAACTGCGCCAGGCCCCGTGGCTGGGCTGGATCCAGGACCTGACCGCGCGCGACCCGTACTTCATCCTGCCGGTGATCAACGTGGCGGTGATGTGGGCCACGCAGAAGCTGACCCCGGCACCGGGCATGGACCCGATGCAGGCCAAGATGATGCAGATGATGCCGCTGATCTTTGGCGTCATGATGGCCTTCATGCCGTCCGGCCTGGTCCTGTACTGGGTGGTCAACGGCGGCCTGGGCCTGCTGCAGCAGTGGTGGATGACCAAGCGCCACGGCGGCGACCCGGTCCCGGCCACCGCTAAAAAATAAGCGGTGGTAGCAGACGACCGTTGGTCGTCTGACCTTCCTGGTCGTCTGACCTCCAAAGAGAAACCCGCCCTCCGGCGGGTTTTTCTTTGCCAGCGATACAATCGCCTGCATTCACCCACCCGCATCACCCACCGAGCCCTCCATGCCCCGTGCGTCGTCGTTGTTCCGCCTGCCGTCCCTGCTGCTGCTGACCCTGGCCGTTGCCAGCTGTGGCAACAACGGCCCCGCCGCCCCGGCAACGCCGACCCCGACCCACCCCAGCGCGCAGGCCGCGGCATCTGCAGATCCTGCGGCCGCGCCGCTGCTCACCGCCCTGCAGAAGCAGCTCGACGGCCACCGCCGCATCATCGTGCTGCTGGCCGACGAAGCGCAGCAGTCGGCGCGCGACCGCGACACCTCCAGCCGCATCGGCCAGCAGCTGTTCCACGATGGGCTGGACCAGCGCCAGGCCATCGCCACCCAGTTCGATGCGCTGCTGCGCGGCAGCAGCCCGCAGCGCTTCACCACCCTGGGCACGGTGCTGGACTACATCGAATCGGCACCGGAACTGTACGACGCCGACCGCCTGGCGTTCCGCGAAGTGCTGCGCGACCTGCACGAGCGCATCGGCACCGATTCCTCGCTGCCGGCGGTGAAGCTGCACCAGCGCGTGGGCGAGGACCTGGACGCGCTCGATGAAATCGAGCGCAACTACAACCAGGAAATCACCAACATCTTCAGCCGCTTCGACCGCACCCGCGCGATCACCCTCAAGCGCGAAAAGTGGGACGACTACCTCGCCCACCTGCACAAGCAGTACAGCCGCGAGGCGATCCTGCGCGATTACGGCGTGATCGAGCCGTACCCGATGTCGATGAAGGACAGCGATCGCGAGATCTTCGGCCGCGACCTGCCGCCCAAGACGGTGGTGCTCACCTTCGACGATGGCCCGCACAAGGCCTACACCGACGAGGTGGTGGCCATCCTCAAGCGCTACGACGTGCCGGGCGTGTTCTTCGAAGTGGGTCGCAACCTGGGCGAAGTGCATGCCGATGGCAGCGTGAAGCTGGGCCCGATGGCCGGCATCAGCCGCAACCTGATGGAACAGGGCTACGCCGTGGGCAACCACAGCCTGACCCACGCGCAGCTGTCGCGCACCACCGGCGACGCGCTTCGCCAGCAGGTGCTGGTGACCGACACGCTGCTCAAGGACGTGGACAAGCGCCGCGCGCCGCTGTTCCGCTTCCCCTATGGCGCACGCAACGCCGAAGGCCTGCAGCTGCTCAACGAGGCGGGCCTGAAGTCGATCATGTGGAACATTGATTCGATGGACTGGGCCGACCCGGTGCCCGAATCGATCGTGCAGCGCGTGCTGGGCCAGGTGCAGAAAGAGCAGCGCGGGATCATCCTGTTCCACGACATCCACGACCGCGCGGTGAAGGCACTGCCGCAGATCCTGGACCGGCTGATCGCCGAGGGCTACCAGTTCGCCGGCTGGAATGGCCGCGAGTTCACCGTCAGCCGCCCGCGCAGCGCTGCCGCCAGCGAAGCCACCGTCACCACCGGCTACGAGAAGTCCTGGGCGATCGTGATCGGCATCGACGAGTACGCCAAGTGGCCGCGGCTGGAATACGCCAGCCACGATGCCCAAGCCATCGCCGATACGTTGACCGGCCAGTTCAAGTTCCCGTCCTCGCAGGTGATCGTGCTGAAGGACAAGCAGGCCACCCGCAACAACATCCTGGCCGCGTTCCACGACCGCCTGGCCGATGACCGCACCGGCCGCAACGACCGCGTGTTCGTGTTCTTCGCCGGCCATGGCGCCACGCGCCGGTTGGCGTCGGGCCGCGACCTGGGCTACATCATCCCGGTGGATTCGGATCCCAACGAGTTCGCCACCGATGCCATCGCGATGACCGACATCCAGAACATCGCTGAAAGCATGCAGGCCAAGCACGTGATGTTCGTGATGGATGCCTGCTACAGCGGCCTGGGCCTGACCCGTGGCGGCCCGTCGTCATCGGCGTTCCTGCGTGAGAACGCCAAGCGCAGTGCGCGGCAGATGCTCACCGCCGGCGGCAGCGACCAGCAGGTCGCCGACAGCGGCCCGAACGGCCATTCGGTGTTCACCTGGGTGCTTCTGCAGGCGCTGGCAGGCAAGGGCGACCTCAATGGCGATGGCCTGATCACCGGCACCGAACTGGCAGCGTACGTGGCGCCGGCGGTATCGGCGGTATCCCGGCAGACCCCGGCGTTCGGCAGCCTGCCCGGTTCGCAGGGCGGCGAGTTCGTGTTCCAGGTGCCCGACAGCCAGGAATACCTCAACGCCGATACCAGCCAGCTCTCGGCGGACGCGATCGCGCTCAACAACCGGGTGGATGCCGCGCAGGACGCCAAACCGCCCGGCGAGGCACCGGTGACCGTGGCCGACCTGCAGGGCGGCAAGAGCACGCTGGTGGTGCCGGCGGCCGTGCCCACCTCCGACCGCCAGCGCGCGCAGCAGGCCAACGACCGTGGCCTGCAGCTGTACCGAGAGAAGCGCTATGACGAGGCGGTGGCCCAGTTCACCGAAGCATTGAAGCTGCGCCCGGACTTCGCCCAGGCCGCCAACAACCTCGGCTTCGTCTACTACCGCCAGCAGCGTTACGCTGAAGCGGCGCGCTGGCTGGAGAACACGCTGAAGATCGACCCATCGCGCGCGGTGGCCCACCTCAACCTGGGCGATGCGTACTTCCACGCCGGCGACAAGACCAAGGCCAAGCAGGCCTACACCACCTACCTGGCGCTGCAGCCGCAGGGCAGCGGCGCTGCCCAGGCACGCGCGCAGCTGGAGAAGCTCTGAGCCATGAACGCCGCCACCGACACCATCGTTGCCATCGCCACCGCGCCCGGTGCCGGCGGCGTGGGCATGCTGCGCGTGTCCGGCCCGCAGGCGCTGCGCATCGCCGTGGACCTGGGCTGCCCGCCACTGCAGCCGCGGCACGCGCACTACGCCCGCTTCCGCGATGCCGCTGGCGAGGTGCTGGATGACGGCATCGCCCTGTACTTCCCGAATCCGCGCAGCTTCACCGGCGAAGACGTGGTGGAGCTGCAGGGCCACGGCAGCCCGGTGGTGCTGCAGCAGCTGGTCGGTCGCTGCATCGCACTCGGCGCGCGACAGGCGCGGCCCGGCGAGTTCAGCGAGCGCGCCTTCCTCAACGGCAAGCTCGACCTGGCCCAGGCCGAAGCCATCGCCGACCTGATCGCGGCCAGCGATACCCGTGCCGCCCGCGCGGCGCGGCGCTCGCTGGACGGCGTGTTCTCGCGCCGCGTGGACGCGGCTGGCGAGCAGCTGGTGCGCCTGCGCATCCATGTGGAAGCGGCGATCGACTTCGCCGACGAGCCGCTGGATACGCTGGGCGGTGAGCAGGTGCGGCTGGGCCTGGGCGAGGTGCTGCGTGCGCTGGTGGCCCTGCGCGACGATGCCGAACGCGGCCGCCGCCTGCGCGATGGTCTGCACGCCGTGCTGGTCGGACCGCCCAACGCAGGCAAGAGCTCGCTGCTCAATGCGCTGGCCGGCAGCGAACGCGCCATCGTGACCGACATTGCCGGCACCACCCGCGACACCCTGCGCGAAACCATCCGCATTGATGGGCTGGAGCTGACCCTGGTCGACACCGCCGGCCTGCGCGAAGGCGGCGACGCCATCGAACGCGAAGGCATGCGCCGTGCCCGCGCCGAGATGCAGCGCACCGACCTGGCCATCATCGTGCTCGACGCGCGCGACCCGCAGGCCGGCCACGCGGCGGTGGCCGATGCGATTGCCGAGGTGCCGCTGCAACTGTGGATCCACAACAAGAGCGACCTGCTCGAGGCGCTGCCGGCCGACATCGACGCCAACGTGGTGCACGTCTCGGCCGCCACCGGCCAGGGCCTGGACCTGCTGCACACCCGCCTGCGCGAGCTGGCCAGCGGCAGCGCCGGCGACAGCGTGGAGGGTGAGTTCTCCGCCCGCGCCCGCCACGTGGAGGCGATCACCCTGGCCATCGGCCACGCCGAGCGCGCCGAAGCCGAGCTGGTGCACGAACACCTGGAGCTGGCTGCCGAAGAGCTGCGCCTGGCGCACGAGGCGCTGGGCGAGATCACCGGGCGGATGAGCGCCGATGACCTGCTGGGGCGGATCTTCTCGAGCTTCTGTATTGGGAAGTAAGCCGATACTGCCAACTTCACGGACCGGGAAAGGCAGCACGTTCAATAAGCTGCGCTAGCATCAAACTTGTTCACCGGCACCCAGACTCCCAGACGTGCCATCGAGGAGCAGGCGATGGAAAAGAAGACACTGATCCGAAACAGCACTGCCGAGTTCCTGATCTTCACCAGGCAGGCAGGCGAGGCGAGCATTGAAGCCCGCTACGAGGATGAGACCCTATGGCTGTCCCAAAAGCTGATGGGTGAGCTCTTTGGAGTAGATGTTCGCACCGTCAGCGAGCATCTTCAGAACATATTTGCGAGCCAGGAGCTTGAACCTGAAGGAACTATCCGGAAATTCCGGATAGTTCAACAGGAGGGCTCACGGGAAGTGTCCCGAACGGTGGACTTCTACAACCTGGACGCCATCATCTCGGTCGGCTATCGAGTCAATTCGGTACGGGCCACACAGTTCCGCCAATGGGCTACCGGAGTACTGCGCGAGTTCGCCCTCAAAGGGTATGTGCTCGACCGGCAGCGCATGGAGAACGGCAGCTTTCTGGGCGAGGACTACTTCGAGCGCCTGCTCGCCGAAATCCGCGAGATTCGTCTCAGCGAGCGGCGCTTCTACCAGAAGATCACCGACATCTACGCTACCAGTCTGGATTACAACAAGGATGCCCCAACGACCAAGGCATTCTTCGCTAAGGTGCAGAACAAGCTTCACTACGCCATCCACGGGCACACGGCCGCAGAGCTGATCAGCAGGCGGGCAGACAGCAGCCTTCCCCACATGGGCCTGACGACCTGGGCGAGCGCACCGGACGGCAGGATCCTGAAGACCGACGTTGGGGTGGCGAAGAACTATCTCACCCAGGAAGAGCTGGATTCACTGGGGCGGATCGTCAACGCCTACCTCGAGCTGGCAGAAGACCGCGCTCGCCGCCGAATTCCCATGAGCATGGAAGACTGGGCCAAGCGGCTTGATGCATTCCTGGAATTCGATGATCGCAACGTTCTCAAGGACAGTGGCAAGGTCTCCGCGAAACTGGCCCAGTCTCACGCGGAGACAGAGTTCGAGAAGTACCGGATCGTCCAGGATCGGCTGTTCGAGAGCGACTTCGACAAGGAAATCAAAGACCTCGCGGCAGGTACCGGAGACGTCGCCAGAGGCCCATGACCGGCTTTCTTTGATCTGTCATACCGCGCAACGACAATGCGCACGTCGTTTCCACGCCCCCGCCGCGTCGGCGCGGGCCGCCGTACCAACAGGGGTTTGCAGTGTCGAAGTCGTTGTGGGGTTGTGCGTTGCTGTTCTCGCTGGCCGTGGCACCATCGGTGGCCATGAGCGCTGAATCTTCCCCACCCGCGCCGCGCAAGACGGCGGTGTACGGCCACCGCGGCGCCAGCGCGCTGCTGCCCGAGCACACCCTGGCCGCCTACGCGCAGGCCATCGCCGATGGCGCCGACTACATCGAACCGGACCTGGTGATGACCAAGGACGGCGTACTGGTCTCGCGGCACGAGAACGAGATCAGTGGCACCACCGACGTGGCCGCCCATCCCGAGTTCGCCAACCGCAAGACGAGCAAGACCATCGATGGCGAACGCATCGAAGGCTGGTTCACCGAAGACTTCACCCTGGCCGAGCTGAAGACGCTGTACGCCCGCGAGCGCCTGCCGCAGCTGCGCAGCACGGCCTTCGATGGCCAGTTCCGCATTGCCACGCTGGACGAGATCGTCACCTTCCTGGTCCAGCAGGCCGGCCGCGCCGGGCGCGGGATTGGCCTGGTGCCGGAGATCAAGCACGGCACCTACTTCAAGGGCATCGGCCTGCCGATGGAAGACCTGCTGGTGAAAACGCTGCAGGCCAACCCCTACACCCGCGTGGCGCCGGTGACGATCCAGTCGTTCGAGGTAGGCAACCTGCGCTACCTGCGCAGCAAGCTCGGCCGCGACAGCAACATCCGCCTGCTGCAGCTGCTGGGTGACCCCAAGCAGCAGCCAGGTGATGTACTGGCCGCCAAGGGCAGCCAGCACTACGCGGACATGATCACGCCGGCCGGGCTGGACCAGATTGCCGGGTATGCCGACGGCATCGGGCCGAGCCTGCGCATGGTGATTCCGCTGGATGCCGCAGGCCGCCTGGACACGCCGACCACGCTGGTGCGCGACGCGCATGCGGCCGGGTTGCTGGTGGTGCCGTATACGTTCCGACCGGAGAATGCCTTCATGGCCGCCGAGTTCCGCAAGGGCGAGCCCAACGCGCGCAATCCCGAAGGGTCGGTGGCGGAGATGCGCGCCTACCTGGCAACAGGGATCGATGCGTTCTTCACCGATGACCCGGCGTTGGGCCGCAGGGCAGTGGACGGGAACAATTGATCAACGTTCGTCGGGCCGACGGAAAGGCAACACGACGAAATCCTGCCCTTCGCGCGGCTGCCACAGCACCGGCACCCGGTGCGGAGAGGGCGGTTCGAGGTCGCTGTCGCGCTGTGCGTCCAGCGCGTCCTCGTCTTCCTCTTCCCAGCTGTAACGCTTGCGCGGCGCCATCGGGTCGGACAGGCGGAACAGCAGCGCGCTGATGATGCCGGCGAAGGCGCCGCCCATGTGCGACTGCCAGGACACGCCCGGTTCGTGCGGGAGGATGGTGATGAGCATGCTGCCGTAGAACAGGAAGGCGATCAGGCCGGCGGCAATGGCTGGGCGGTCGCGGCGCAGCAGGCCGAGCACGAACACCAGGAACATCAGGCCGTGGGTGATGCCGCTGGCACCCAGGTGGCGGCTGCCGATATCGCCCAGCAGCCAGGCGCCCAGCCCGGAACCGATCCACAGCAGCGGGAAGGCACGCAGGGTCGCCTTTGGATAGACGCTTCCTGCCAAAGTGCCAAGAATCAATAGAGCAAAGCTATTGGCGGCCAGATGCTGGACCGAGCCATGCAGCAGCGGCGCACCCAGGATGCCGAGCAGGCCGTCACTTTCCAGCGGGGCCACGGCCCAGGGGCGCCAATCGAAGTGGCCCTGCGCGGTGAACACCGCCACCAGCACCAGCACGAAGGCCAGGCTCAGGTTGAACGCCCGCACCACACGGCCACGGTCGTTGCGGGGAGAGGCCGGCGGCTCGCCGGCAGGCAGGGGCAGGTTGGCGTTCATACCCAAAGGGATTGCGTCGCGTCTGCCTGAACACAAGGGCAACGCGACGGGAGACAGAGGTGCCGCCGACGGGACAATCCCGCCGGCGGCGATCAGGGGTTACGCGTCGCCGGTCTTCGGCGGGTTCTTCAGGCTCAGCACCACGGTGGCGGCAATGATCACCGCGACCACGCCCAGCGAGATCGGGGTGGGGATCTTGAAGATGTCGATCAGCATCATCTTGGCGCCGATGAAGGCCAGCACCAGGGCCAGGCCGTACGGCAGCAGGTGGAAGCGATCGGCCATGCCGGCCAGCAGGAAGAACATGGCGCGCAGGCCCAGCACCGCGAACACGTTGGAGGTGAGCACGATGAACGGGTCGGTGGTGATGGCGAAGATCGCCGGGATGCTGTCCACCGCGAAGATCACGTCGGTCACGGCAATCAGGATCAGCACCACGAACAGCGGGGTGTACCAGCGCTTGCCGTCGCGCATGACGCTCATGGCATTGCCGGCGTAATCGGGCAGCAGGCGCAGGTGCTTGCGCATCCAGCGCAGGGCCGGGTTGCTCTCCAGGTCAGGCTCCTGGCCAGCCGAGAACCACATCTTCCAGCCGGTGAACAGCAGGAATGCGCCGAACACGTAGAGCAGCCAATGGAACTTGGTGAGCAGCACGCTGCCGGCGAAGATCATGATCGTACGCAGCACGATCGCACCCAGGATGCCGATGATAAGCACCTTCTGGCGCTGCTCCTCGGGCACGGCGAAGTAGCCCATGATCATCAGGAACACGAAGATGTTGTCCACCGCCAGGGCTTTCTCGACCAGGTAACCGGTCAGGAACTCCAGGCCGACCTTGTTGGCCACCACCTGGCCGGCGGTCTCGTTCAGGTAGTACCAGAGGCCACCGTTGAAGGCCAGGGCGAGGGCGACCCAGCCGATCGACCACCACAGGGCCTCCTTGAAGGTCACCTTGTGCGGGCCGCCGTGTCGCATCAGTACCAGATCGACCAGCAGCGCGATGATCACCACCGCGCCGAAGCCGCCCCACAACCACAAATTACCGATCGTCTGCATGAGTTTGTCCGTTGAATGAATGAAATGCCTCAAGCCGGACGGCGAGGATCTGCAACGGAGGATCGGAGGGGATCCGGGGACAGAGCTTCGCCATACGGCGAAGGTCTCGCTCGCAGTCCCACCGGGTGGGACTGCCGTTGCACCGGAGCCTGCGGGCTCGAATTGACGGCGACAACGTCTGGGAGCTACTCCCCTTCTGGGGCCGATTCTGCGGGCTGAATGGGTTGGCGTCAAATCGGCGGCCTGCCGGGCCATGGCGCCCGTCTACAATAGGCAGATGAATACCGTCCCCACTCCCGTTGTCCGCCTTAAAAACGCCTGGCGCTCCAGCCACCCGTGGATCTTCCAGAAACTGGTCGAAAAGCCCACCGTCCGCCCGAAGCCCGGCGCCATCGTCGACGTGGTCGGCGTGGATGGGGAGTGGATTGGGCGTGGCTTCTACAACGGTCATTCGCGCATCGCCGTGCGTATCCTCGAGACCGACCAGCGCGTCCCCGTCGATGCCGGCTGGTTCTCGCGGAAGATCGCCCAGGCGGTGTCGCTGCGCCGTGATGTCCTGAAGCTGGACGCGATTTCCGATGCCTGGCGCGTGGTGCACAGCGAGGGCGACGGCCTGTCCGGCCTGGTGGTGGACCGCTACGGCGACCTGGTGGTGGTGGAGTTCTTCGCCGCCGGCATGTTCCGCCACCGCGAGTGGGTCTACGAGGCGCTGCGCGAGCAGTTCCCGGGCTGCCGCTTCCACAGCTTCGCCGACGAACACGTGCAGAAGCAGGAAAGTTTCGACTTCCACGGCAACACCACCACCGAAGCCTCGGTCATCACCGAGTACGGCGTGAAGTTCCGCGCCGACCCGGCCGGTGCGCACAAGACCGGTTTCTTCGCCGACCAGCGCGAGAACCGCCAGTGGCTGAGCCAGGAAGTGGAAGGCAAGTCGGTGCTGGACCTGTGCTGCAACACCGGTGGCTTTGCGGTGTATGCCGCGGCGCGCGGTGCCTCGGACGTGCTGGGCATCGATATCGATGAAGACGTGATCGCCATCGCCAAGGGCAATGCGCGCCTGAACAACGTGCGCCCGCGCTTCGTGCAGTCCGACATCTTCCCGTGGCTGCGCGACGCGGCCAACCGCGGCGAGCAGTTCGACGTGGTGATCCTGGACCCGGCGAAGATGACCCGCGACCGCGACCAGGTGATCACCGCGCTGAAGAAGTACCTGGACATGAACAAGCTGGCCCTGGGCGTGGTCAAGCCGGGCGGCCTGTTCGCTACGTTCTCGTGCACCGGCCTGGTGGCCGAGGACCAGTTCCTGGACATGCTGCGCCGCGCGGCGTTCTACTCCGGTCGCACCATCCAGATCCTGAAGGTCTCCGGCGCCGGCCCGGATCACCCGTTCATGGCCCACGTGCAGGAATCGCGTTACCTCAAGGCCGTGTTCTGCCGCGTCCTCGATTGACCTTCGCGTGCCGACCAACGGTCGGCACCTACCGCGGAATGACAGGGTAGGTACCGACCGTTGGTCGGTACGCTTTGCTATGGTCTGACGCATTCCCATCTGAAGAGAGGCGTCATGACGTTGCGCAGTCTGTCCCTGCTGGTGTCACTGGCGCTGTGTGCGCCGCTGTCGGCCTAGGCCATCGAATTCAGCGCGCAGGAGCTTGCGCGCGCTGCCACCCTGCAGAAAAAACTGCTCACCCTCGACAGCCATCTGGACACGCCGGCGAACTTCCACCGCGAAGGCTTCGACATCCAGCAGCGCCACGACCACAACGCGCTGTCGCAGGTGGATCTTCCGCGCATGGTGGACGGCGCACTGGATGGCGGCTTCTGGGCCATCTACACCGACCAGGGCGACCGCAGCCCGGCCGCACACCAGCACGACCGCGATGCGGGCCTGCTGCGGTTGATGGAAATCCGCGAGATGCTCGCCGCGCACCCGGAGAACTTCGCGCTGGCACTGACCGCCGCCGATGCCGCCCGGATCAAGGCAGCCGGCAAGCGCGTGGTCTACATCAGCATGGAGAACGCCAGCCCGCTGGTCGACGACCCCACGCTGCTCAGCTTCTACCACCAGGCCGGCCTGCGCCTGCTCAGCACGGTGCATTTCGCCAACAACGAGTTCGCCGATTCGGCCACCGACAGCAAGGGCCCCGAATGGAAGGGCCTGAGCCCGGCCGGCAAGGCATTGGTGGACGAGGCGGTGCGTCTTGGCATCGTGATCGACCAGTCGCATGCCTCGGACGCCGTGTTCGACGATCTGATCCAGCGCATGCCGGTGCCGTTCGTGCTGTCGCACAGTTCGGCCAAGGCGATCTACAACCACCCGCGCAACCTGGACGATGTGCGCCTGAAGCAGCTGGCCAAGGCCGGTGGGGTGATCCAGGTGAACGCCTATGGCGGCTACCTGATCGACACCGGCAAGAACGAGGCGCGCAAGCAGGCCGAAGACGCGCTGATGAAGCAGATCGGTGCCGACTACGATGACCTGAGCATGGCCCAGGGCGTGCAGCTGAAGCAGGGCCTGGCGGAGATCGACCAGCGCCTGCCGTTGCGCAAGGCGACCCTGGACGACTTCGTTGCGCACTTCGAGCACATCCTGGCCGTGGTCGGTCCCGAGCATGTGGGCATCGGGCTGGACTGGGACGGCGGCGGTGGCCTGGCCGACCTGCAGGACGTGAGCGATCTACCGAAGATCACCGCCTGGCTGCTGCGCAAGGGCTACACCGAGAAGCAGATCGCGGGGATCTGGGGAGGCAACCTGCTGCGTGTGCTGCAGCAGGCGCAGGACTACGCTGCGCAGAAAGCGCGCACCACCAACGGTGGCGCGCTACCGCGGTAATGGCTTGGAGGGTAGGTACCGACCGTTGGTCGGTACCCCCCAGATGCCTCAACGGCCGATCAGCGCGTTGCGGCGGCTGTAGAGGAAATACACCGCCAGGCCGATCACGTTCCAGATCAGGAAGTACAGCTGGGTGCTGCTCGGCAGGCTGATGAACAGGTAGATGCAGCCCAGCGCCGCCGCCGGCCCGATGAACCAGGCAATCGGCGTGCGGAAGGTGCGCTTGGCATCCGGTGCACGCTTGCGCATCACCACCAGGCAGATACCCACGGCAGTGAATGCGGCCAGCGTGCCGGCATTGGCCAGCGCGGCAATCTCGTCCAGCCGCGCCACGCCGGCCAGGGCCGAGACCACGGCAGCACTGAACAACGTGGTGGCCACCGGGGTACCGGTGCGCTTGTTCACTGCCGACAGGCCGCGCGGCAGCAGGCCATCGCGGCCCATGACGAAGAACACGCGGCTCTGGCCGAACAGGAAGGCCAGCAGCACGGTGGGCAGCGCGATGATCGCCACCACGCCGATGACCGCCGCCGCCTTGGGCTGGCCCAGTTCGCGCATGATCAGGGCCAGCGGTTCGGCGCTGTGGCCGAACACTGCGTAGCTCATCGCGCCAACGGCGGCCAACGCCACCAGCATGTAGATGATGGTGCAGCCGACCATCGAGCCGATGATGCCGATCGACAGGTCACGGCCCGGGTTCTTGGTTTCCTCGGCCGCGGTGGAGATGGCATCGAAGCCGTAGAAGGCGAAGAAGATGATGGCGGCCGCCGCCATCACGCCACGCTCCACGCCATCCGGGCCCAGCGACTTGGCGAAGCCGTGCGGCATGAACGGGTGCAGGTTGGCCGAATCGAATGCGGGCAGCGCCACGGCGACGAACACGCCCAGCGCGATGATCTTCAGCACCACCAGGATCGCATTGAGCGTGGCACTCTCCTTGGTGCCCAGCATCAGGCCGCCGGCGACCACCCAGGTGATGATCACGGCGGGCAGGTTGAACACGCCGCCTTCCACGTGCGGGCCGGCCGACAGGGCCAACGGCAGCCGCATGTCGATGCCGGTGTTGCCGTGTATCCATTCCAGGAAGCCGACGAAGTAGCCGGACCACCCCACCGCCACCGTACTCACCACCAGTGAGTACTCCAGGATCAGGCTCCAGCCGACCACCCAGGCGAAGATTTCGCCCAGTGCGGTGTAGCTGTAGGTGTAGGCGCTCCCGGCGGCCGGCATCATGGTGGACAGTTCGGCGTAGGACAGCGCCGCGCAGGCGCAGACCGCACCGGCGATGGCGAAGGAGATCAGCACCGCCGGGCCGGCGAGATTGGCACCCACGCCGATCAGCGTGTAGATGCCGGTCCCCACGATGGCACCGATGCCCATGGCGATCAGGTGCGGCCAACTCAGGGTGCGGATGAGGCTCCTGCCGGCTTCATGGACAGTGACGGAATCGAGCGACTTGCGCCGTAGCAGCGATGACATGGAACCTCACAGAGTGACTGGTATCGACAATTTTCCGAGTGTGACCGAACGCGGCGCAGCATTACTACTGCCGGACGTCGTGAATCCCTTGACGATCATTTCAAATAGCCCACGTTGACGAATTTGGCACAACCCGGCTGGCCGCGATCAAGGGGCCCCAGCGCGCCACATCGGCGGCGCCCTGTGGATAGACCACGCAGGTGTCGTCGGGAAGTTTCTTGCAGCGCAGGACCCCCCGTTCATCGAATACCCGCCAGCCGCAGGCGTCGGCCTCGGCTTCGCAGATGCGCCGGCGCAGCCCCAGCAGCAGGCTGGCAGCGCAATCGAAGCGGCAGCCGCGCAGCTCGATGCGATCCAGCGGCTGCAGGTCCGCCATGATCCGCTGGACCGAGGGGTGGGCCAGGTCGACGCGGTCGGTGCTCAATGCCAGCAGGCGCTCGTCGTGGCCGGCCAGGTGCTGCACGAAGTACACGGGGGTAGTCATCTCGAAGGTGCCTCGCCACGGGTCGGATGCCCGCGATGGCACCGATTGGACACCGGCCGGCGCCCGGGAAGAATTACGCGCTATCGATCGCCGGGGGCCGCTTCGATGACGCGGCCTATCGCTTCAGGCCGGGATCCGAGGCCAAACGCCCGCCCCCCAAGCGTTCAGCCACTCAGCCCCAGGCGCACGCCAAACCCGATCAGGAAAACCCCCGCGATGCGCTTCAGTACTACCCCCACACGCGGGTGCTGGATGATCCGACGTCGCAACAGGTTGCCCACCCCGATCAGCACCGAGCAGTACGCCAGGCTGAGCACGAAGATCAGCGTCGCCATGGTCGCGAACGTCACCACGCCCTGGTGCCGCGCCGGGTCGATGAACAGCGGCAGGAACGCCATGTAGAAGATGATCGCCTTGGGGTTGAGCAGGCTGATCAGCACCGCCTGGCGGAAGTAGTGCCCCGGCTGCAGCCGGATGCCGCCGGTGTCACCGCTGGCCGGCGCGGGCCGCAGCAGGCCGATGCCCACCCACACCAGGTAGGCCGCACCGAGGTACTGCACCGCGTGGAACACCAGCGGGTTGGCCTTGAGCAGGGCGGCCACGCCGGCCACCGCCAGCCACATCAGGATCTGGTCGCCCAGCAGCAAGCCGAACAGGGCGGTATAGCCGCCGCGCACGCCACCGCGCCCGGTGGCGGTGAGCAGGGTGAAGGTACCCGGGCCCGGCAGCGCCAGGAACACCAGCACGGCGATGACGAAGGTCCACAGGTCCTGGATGCCCATCCACGGCATGGCGATGACTCGAATTCGGGGGGCCGCCATTGTCGGCTACCCGGCCCGGTGCCGACAGCGCTACAGCGCACGTCCCGGCAGATCAGCCAGCATCGGCTGCAGGCGCTGGGCGCACAACGCATGCAGCTGGCGGATCGCGGGCGAAAACTGCTTGCGGTGCGGGCACACCAGGTTCAACGGCAGGCTGTCGCCTGCGCCCCCCAACAGCACCTGCAGGCGCCCGGCGCGCACATCGTCGGCCACGTCCAGCCACGACTTGAACACGATGCCTTCGCCGGCCACCGCCCAGCGCCGCACCACGTCGGCGTCATCGCACACCAGCTGGCCGCGCACCGGCACCACCACGCGCCGGCCGTCCTGCTCGAAACTCCAGCGGTCGTAGGGACGCCCGGCGAGCTGGTAGACCAGGCAGTGGTGGTCCTTGAGCGCTTCCAGCGAGGCCGGCGTGCCCTGCCGCTCCAGGTAGGAAGGTGCGGCGCACAGCACGCGCCGGTTGCCCGGCAGCAGCGGCAGCGCCACGTAGCTGGCGGTGTCGAAGCGACCCAGCCGGAACGCGATATCCACCGGATCGCGGAACACGTCGGCCACCTGGTCGGACAGCAGCAGGCGCAGCTGCAGCTTCGGATGCGCGGCGCGGAACTCGGTCAGCCAGGGCAGCAGCACATTGCGGCCCAGGTCCGACGGCGCGGCCACCTGCAGCACACCGCGCAGCTCGGCGTCTTCGCCGCGCACCCGGGCCTGGCCCTCATGCAGGGTGTCCAGCAGGTCCTGGGCGTAGGGCAGGTAGAGCACGCCCTCGGCGGTGAGGCGCAGGCTGCGGGTGGAGCGCACGAACAGGCGCAGGTCCAGCTCGCGCTCCAGCCGGGCCACGGCGGCGGCCACCTGGCCGGGCAGCAGGTCGGCCTCGCGCGCTGCGCTGGAGAAGCTGCCCAGCGCGGCGGTGCGGACGAACAGCTGCAGATCCTCGAAGCGGACCATTTTCATTCCAGGAGTGAAAGTGCTGCTGCATTCTGCGCCTTTCCGGCCGGAGCAGGGCAGGCCAACCTGAGCACCTCATCCACGGACCGCCCCCATGAAAGCCATCGCCTATACCCAGCACGGCCTGCCCATCACCGACCCGACCGCGCTGGTCGACCTCACCCTGCCGGTGCCGGCCCCGGGCCCGCGCGACCTGCGCGTGCAGGTGCGCGCGGTGTCGGTGAACCCGGTGGACACCAAGATCCGCCGCGGCGTGGCAGTCGAGGCCCCGCGCGTGCTGGGTTGGGACGCAGTGGGCATCGTCGACGCGGTGGGCAGCGAGGTCACCCTGTTCCAGCCGGGGGATGCCGTCTTCTACGCCGGCGACATCAACCGCCCCGGCAGCAACGCCGAGTACCAGCTGGTGGATGAGCGCATCGTGGGCCGCAAGCCGGCCAGCCTGGACGATGCCGCCGCCGCAGCGCTGCCGCTGACCGCGATCACCGCATGGGAGCTGCTGTTCGACCGCCTGCGCATCGCCGAGGGCGGTGGCGAAGGCCAGACCCTGCTGGTGATCGGCGCGGCCGGCGGGGTGGGCTCGATCCTGGTCCAGCTGGCGCGCCAGCTGACCCGGTTGACGGTGATCGGCACCGCCTCGCGCCCGGATACCCAGGACTGGGTGTACGCGCTGGGGGCCCACCACGTCATCGACCACAGCCAGCCGTTGACCGAGGGCCTGGCCCGGATCGGGATCGAGGCCGTCACCCACGTGGCCAGCCTGACCCACACCGACCAGCACTACGCGCAGATCGTCAGCGCACTCGCGCCGCAGGGCCAGCTGGCCCTGATCGACGACCCTGGCCAGCTCGATGTGATGGCGCTCAAGCGCAAGAGCCTGTCGCTGCATTGGGAATCGATGTTCACCCGCTCCAGCTTCAGCACGCCCGACCTGCAGCAGCAGCACGTGCTGCTCAGCCGGGTGGCCGATCTGGTCGACGCCGGCGTGCTGCGTACCACGCTGGGCGAGAACTACGGCCGCATCGATGCGGCCAACCTGCGCCGCGCGCATGCACACATCGAAAGCCACCGCGCGGTGGGCAAGGTGGTGCTGGAAGGCTTCTGAGCCTCAGGCCACGCCGTTGTCGCAGTGGCGGGCAAACCCGGGCCGCGTGCCCAGGCGGTCGAACCACGCCGCCACCGCCGGCAGCTCGGGTTTGTCGCCCGGGGTCAGGCGCCAGCGCTGGGTGGACAGCCCCAGCACGAGGTCGGCGAGGGTGAAGTCCTCGCCGACCACGTAGGCACCGGTGCCGGCCAGTTGCTGGTCCAGGTGCTGCATGAGCCGGTTCCACTGCGTGAGGCTGGCCTGCGCGGCGGCATCGTCGGGGTAGGCCGGGTGCTGGCGCACGCGGGCCATGAACACGTGCCGCCAGGCGGTGTTGAGGTCGGTGGCCTGCCAGTCCATCCATTGTTCCACCCGCGCGCGCGGCTGCGGGTCGCGCGGCAGCAGGTCGTGGCGGCCGGCTTCGGCAGCCAGGTAGCGGCAGATGCTGTTGGACTCCCACAGCACGAAGTTGCCATCGCGGATCACCGGCACCTGGCCGTTCGGATTGAGCGGGTGCAGGGCCGCAAGGAAATCCGCATCGTGGCCGTCGGCCCCGAGCTGCCGGTATTCCAGGCCCAGCTCGGCGCACAGCCAGAGCACCTTGCGCACGTTGATCGAGGTCGACTTTCCAAGAAGATCCAGCATGGAGCGATCCGGCGCAGCGAATGAGACCGGCTCAGCCTACACTTCTTCCATGCAACCTGAATTCCTCATCCTTGGCGGCCTGCTGTGTGCCGTCCTCATCCTGCAGCTGGTGGCCCTGCTGCGGCGTTCCGGCCATGGCGACCTTGAGCAGAGCCTGCGTGAAGAAGCGCGGACCGGCCGCAGCGAACTGCGCGAGCAGCTCGAAGGGCTGGGCCGGCAGCAGGACGCGCGGCTGGAAACCTTCGCGCGCGCGCTGACCGACCTGTCTACCCGTACCGACCAGCGCCTGGACCTGCTGCGCGATGCCTTGGGCGAAGACGCGCGCAAGGCCCGCGAGGACGCCGGGCAAGCCCAGCAGCGCAACGACGCGCACCTGGCCGCGTTGCGCCAGACCCTGGCCGACGACGCCCGCCTGGGCCGCGATGAAACCGGGCAGTCGCAGCAGCGCCTGGCCGAATCGCTGGGCCTGCGCCTGCAGGAGATGACCCAGCGCAACGAGCAGCGCATCGGCGAAATGCGCGCCACGCTGGAACAGCAGCTGCAGAACCTGCAGGCCGATAACGCGCAGAAGCTGGACCAGATGCGGGTCACAGTGGACGAGAAGCTGCAGACCACGCTGGAAGCGCGCCTGGGCGCATCGTTCCAGCTGGTCTCCGACCGCCTGGAGCAGGTGCAGCGCGGGCTGGGCGAAATGCAGCAGCTGGCCACCGGCGTGGGTGACCTCAAGCGCGTGCTGACCAACGTCAAGAACCGCGGCAGCTGGGGCGAAGTGCAGCTGGACAACATCCTGGAGCAGACCCTCACCCAGGAGCAGTACGCGCGCGGCGTCAAAGTGCGCCCGGACAGCGGCGAAATGGTGGACATCGCGGTGCGCCTGCCCGGGCGTGGTCATGACGACACGCCGGTGTGGCTGCCGATCGATTCCAAGTTCCCGCGCGAAGATTACGAGCGCCTGCTCGATGCCCAGGAACAGGGCGACGCCGATGGCGTACGCGTGCAGGGCGCGCAGCTGGAACGCGCGATCCGGATCCAGGCCAAGTCGATCTGCGACAAGTACATCGTGCCACCGCACACCACCGATTTCGCGGTGATGTTCCTGCCCACCGAAGGCCTGTACGCCGAGGTGATCCGCCGCCCGGGGCTGGTGGACCTGCTGCAGCGCGAGCACCGCGTGGTGGTGGCCGGGCCGACCACGGTGACCGCGCTGCTCAACAGCCTGCAGATGGGCTTCCGCACGCTCGCCATCGAACAGCGCTCCAGCGAAGTGTGGAGCCTGCTGGGCGCGGTGAAGAGCGAGTTCGGCAAGTTCGCCGGCATCCTGGAAAAGGCCGAAAAGCAGATCAGCACGGTCGGCCGCAGCCTGGGCGAAGCCAGCCGCAAGACCCGCACCATCGAACGCCGCCTGCGCGGGGTGGAATCACTGGGCAGCGAGCAGACCGATCTGCTGCTGGGCGATGCCAGCGGCGACGATGACGATACCGGCGCGGATGAGACCCCCCTCGCGCAGGACTGACACCTGTTGCCCGCACACTGCACTCCCCGCCTTCATGGTTTCCACAAGGATTGAACCGATGCGCTTTGGCTTGATGTTGTCCCTGATGTTCGTGCTCGCCGGTTGCAGCACCGCGTCCCACCCGACCGATACCACCGCCGCTACGCCCGGCACCGAAGCGGCCGTTGCGGACGCAGCCAGCTGTGCCGCCGCCGGCGGTGAAATGCGCCCGCTCGGTCGCCTGCAGCGCGTGCAGTGCGTGAAGCCGTATGCCGACGCCGGCAAGGCCTGCAGCGCCAAGACCGACTGCACCGGCCAGTGCCTGGCCGACGGCGAAACCGAGCTCGTGGCCGGTGCGAAGGCGCGCGGTATCTGCCAGACCGACGTGAGCCAGAACTTCGGCTGCCGCCAGCGCATCGACAACGGCGTGGCGCAGGGCACGATCTGCGTCGATTGATTCCGCTTCATTCCCACCCCACAGGATTTCCCGTGAGCCAGACCGTCTACGACATTCCCGTTTCCACCATCGAAGGCCAGCCCAGCTCGCTGGCCGACTACCGCGGCAAGGTGCTGCTGGTGGTCAACGTGGCCTCCAAGTGCGGCCTGACCAAGCAGTACGAAGGCCTGCAGGCGCTGTACGCCGACAAGCACGCGGCCGGGCTGGAAGTGCTGGGTTTCCCGGCCAACAACTTCCTGGGCCAGGAGCCGGGCAGCGACGCGGAGATCCAGCAGTTCTGCCAGCTGGAGTACAACGTGAGCTTCCCGATGTTCGCCAAGCTCAGCGTGGCCGGCGCTGACATCCACCCGCTGTACCAGCAGCTCACCCAGGCCCAGCCGACCGCCACCGGCGAAGGCCCGATGCGTGAAAAGCTGGATGGCCTGGTGACCAAGTACCCCGACCTGGCCGTCAACCCGGCCCCGGGCGTGCTGTGGAACTTCGAAAAGTTCCTGATCGGCCGCGACGGCCAGGTCATCGCCCGCTTCGCCCCGGACGTGCCCGCCGACGACGCGCGCCTGGTGGCGGCCATCGACGCCGCGCTCGCCGCCTGATCTGACAGCCACCGCCGATGCAAAAAAAACCCCGCCAAGGCGGGGTTTTTCTTTTGATCAGTTGCCCCAGTTGGGCATCGGCATCGCGTCGACCGGGATCGGCGCGCTGTCGTCGTCATGCCCGCGGTCGCGGCGGCCACGCAGGTCGTTCTGGATCTGGTAGTTGCGGCGCTGCAGCCAGGCATCGCGGGTGAGCGCGTACTCGTCCACGGCGTTGTCGCGGATGTCGTCCAGTGCCAGCAGCTGCGAGCGCATGTCCACCAGCTGCAGGCCCTGCAGGGTTATGCGGATCTTGTCTTCCTCGATCGTGCGGATCGGCGAGAGCGGGATGTCGCCGGCCAGGCCGAACACATCGCGCACGGTACGCGGGCCGAAGAACGGCAGTTCCACGTAACGCGAGCTGCGCCAGCCCCAGGCACCCAGGGTCTGGCCGAAGTCTTCACTGCGGCGCGGCACCAGCGCGCGGCTGGCCGGGTCGAACAGGCCACCGATGCCCAGCGTGGAGTTCATCACGAACCGGCCCAGGCTGTCCCAGGCATCGCCCGGGCGGCCCTGCAGCAGCTGGTTGGTGATGGTCACCGGGGCGCGCAGGTTGCTGAAGAAGTTGGTTACGCCGGTGCGTGCGAAGCGCGGCACCACGTTGGTGTAGGCGGTGGCCAACGGGCGGGCCACGGCGCGGTCGACCACGTTGTTGAACGCGTGCACGCGGCGGTTGAAGCCTTCCCACGGGTCGTACGGCGAGCGGCCCGGTTCGGCGCCATCGGCGGTCGGCGCCGGACCGCCGTACAGCGCGGCAAAGTCGTCCTCGGCACCGGTCGGCGGCGCTTCGGTGGTCGCGGCCGGTGCC
>NZ_JASCOP010000059.1:0-24333 GCF_029959395.1 Stenotrophomonas sp. PS02300 | reverse complement strand
GGCCCCGGCCGATGCCGGGGCCCGCGATGCCGGTCGTACTGCAATGACGAACCTTCATTACAGACTGCACTGGAACCGCTGGCGCCCTTGGCTGTGGCCAGCGCTGCGCTGGGGCACGGCCGCGCTGCTGGCGGTGCTGCTGGTGCTGGACCTGACGTTCCCGCCGCCGCTGCCCCGCCAGCGTGACACCAGCACACTGGTGGTGGCCGGCGATGGCACGCCGCTGCGTGCGTTTGCCGACGCCGATGGCGTGTGGCGGTATCCGGCTTCGGCCAGCAGCGTGTCGCCGCTGTACCTGCAGGCCCTGCTGAACTACGAAGACCGCTGGTTCTGGCGGCACCCCGGGGTCAACCCGTGGGCATTGCTGCGCGCGGGCAAGCAGTGGGTGCTGGAACGGCGGATCGTGTCCGGCGGCTCCACCCTGACCATGCAGGTGGCGCGCATCCTCGACCCGCACACGCGCACCCCGTGGGGCAAGGCCAAGCAGCTGCTGCGCGCGCTCCAGCTGGAACTGCACCTGGACAAGGCGCAGATCCTGGCCTTGTACCTGGAGCGCGCGCCCTACGGCGGCACCATCGAAGGCGTGGAAGCGGCCAGCTGGGCGTATCTCGGCAAGCCGGCAGCGCAGCTGTCGCATGCCGAAGCCGCCCTGCTGGCGGTGCTGCCGCAGTCGCCCAGCCGGCTGCGCCCGGATCGCCACCCGGAGGCCGCGCAGGTGGCGCGCGACAAGGTGCTCGAGCGCATGGTCGCGTTGGGGGTGTGGACACGCGAGGAAGTGGACGACGCCCGCATCGAAGCGGTGGTAACCCGCGCCCTTCAACCGCCGCTACACGCGGCCCTGCTGGCGCAGCGCCTGCATGCCGCGCAGCCGCGCGCCGCGCGCATCCAGAGCACGCTGGACAGCGGACTGCAGCGCACCCTGGAAGAGCGCGTGGCGTCGTATTTCTCGCAGCTGCCCGAACGTACCTCGGCGGCCCTGCTGGTGGTGGACAACCGCACGCTGGAGGCGCGTGCCTACGTTGGTTCTGTGGCCTTCGGTGACAAGCAGCGGCTCGGCCACGTGGACATGGTCCAGGCCTGGCGTTCGCCGGGCTCCACGCTCAAGCCGTTCCTGTACGGCATGGCCATCGACGACGGCGTGATCCATTCCGAAAGCCTGATGGTGGATGCACCGCAGAGTTTTGCCGGGTACCGCCCGGGCAACTTCGATGCGGCATTCAACGGGCCGGTGAGCGCCGCTACGGCGTTGCGGCTGTCGCTCAACGTCCCGGCGGTGGACCTGCTGGACCGGGTCGGCTCGGCGCGTTTCGCCGCGCGCCTCTCGCATGCGGGCATCACCCTGCGCTTCCCGCACGGCAGCGCGCCCAACCTGTCGCTGATCCTGGGCGGCACCGGCGCGCGGCTGGAGGACCTGGTCGGCACGTTCGCCGCGTTCAACCGCAACGGCATCGCCGGCCGCGTGCGCTACACGCCTGATGACCCGGTGATCGAGCGGCGGCTGATGTCGCCCGGCGCCGCGTGGATCACCCGCGAAGTACTCGAATCCAACCCACGCCCCGGCTATGGCGCTGGCACTTTCGATGTGACCGGGCGCCCGCGCGTGGCCTGGAAAACCGGCACCAGCTATGGGTATCGCGATGCCTGGGCGATTGGCACCACCCGCCACTACACGGTAGGCGTGTGGGTGGGGCGACCGGATGGCACGCCGTTGCCGGGCCAGTACGGCGCGGTGACCGCATTGCCGCTGATGTTCGAAGTGGTCGACAGCCTGCCGCGCCAGCGTGGCGATGCGGCCGCTGCACCGCTGCCAGCCAACGTCACCCAGGCCGAGGTCTGCTGGCCGACCGGCGAGCGCGCCGAGGCCACGCCGCCCGCGCTGTGCCAGCGACGCCTGCAGGCTTTCGTGCTGGATGACGTGGTGCCGCCTACCTTCGCCGAACGCGATGCGCGGCTGTGGCAGGCCGGGCGGCAGGCGTTCAACGTGGATGCCCGCACCGGCCTGCGGCTGTCACCGGACTGTACGTTGCCGCACGAGGCGCAGCGCCGCGAAATCGCACGCTGGCCGGCGCTGGTGTCGCCGTGGTTGCCGTTGGCGCAGCGCCAGGCCGCGCAGTTGCCGGCGTTGTCGCCGGATTGCCGCGATGATGGCCGCAGCAGTGCGGGCAGCCTGCATATCGAGGGCCTGAACGACCGCGCCACGCTGGCGCGCGCGCCCAATGCCGAGCACGGCGTGCGGCTTCAGCTGCGTGCACTGGGCAGCGAGCAGTCCGTGGACTGGTTGCTGGATGACCGCTGGATCGCACGCAGCGAAGGCGCGCGCAGCTTCCAGCGTGATTTCGACGAAGCCGGCGAGCATACCCTCACCGCGCTCGCCGCCGATGGCGCCTGGACCCAGGTGCGGTTCCGGATCCTCCGGTAACCGTCATTCCCGGGGATAGACGGCCAATACCGAACAGCCGGGGCGGGCGAAGCGCGGGGTGTGGGCGCGTTGATCGCCGCCCTCGCCGTCGTTGACCAGGCCATTGTCGGCCATGACGATGCGGTCACCCGGGTTGCCGCAGATCAGCCCGTTCTGGAAGCCGGACTGGAAGTCCACGGCGGTGGCGCCCTCCAGGATGCTGCAGCTGCTGCCCAGCTCCAGGTGGTAGTAACGATGGCCGCCGTTCTTCTTCGGGTTGGTTTCCACCACCACGCCCTTGGGATCTTCGCTCCAGCCGCGTACGTTGCGGGTGGCGAAGCAGAACTCGGGCGAACCCTGGAAGGCCTGGGCCCGGCTGCTGCGCGCTGATCTGGCGGTCACGTTGACCGTCGGCAGGGTCGCCGCGTACTGGCGGCTGCTCTCGCGGGCGGTTTCGGCGAAGCTGCGGTTGTCCATCAGCCCGACCGCCGCCACCGCGCAGGTGCGGCCGTCGACCACCAGGCGCTCACCGGGACTGCCGCAGGCCCAGCCATCGGGTGCGTCCAGCCGGACCTGTTCGGCCTCGTTGACGCCGGGGCAGGCATCGGTGAACTCCAGCCGGTAGGCCTGGCCATTGGCGCCCAGCACCGCGATGGCCGCAGGGCTGGCCTGCTCGACCTGGCGCACACCGCGTGCATCCAGGCAGTGCGGGGAAGGCGGCATGCGCTCGCCTGCCGCGGGGGCAGGCTGCGCGAAGGCCCCGGTAGAGACAAGCAGGGCAAGCACAATCGGGGCGGAACGGCGGGCAATGGTCACGATGCATTCCTTGCAAGGAGGACGTGGGCGACCTTACCACCGCTCCATGGCCGACGCATTTCACTCGCCGATCCAACCCTCCAGCAGGTCGGCGAACTCATCGGCATGCTCTTCCTCCTGGGCCAGGATCTCTTCCAGGATGCGCTTGGTGGTGGTGTCCTTGTCGCCCACGAAGTTGATCATTTCCCGATAGCTGTCGATGGCGATACGTTCGGCGATCAGGTTCTCGCGGACCATGTCGCGAAGATCCTTGCCTTCCTTGTATTCCGCGTGCGAACGCTGGGTCAGCGTGGCGGGGTTGAGGTCGGGCTCGCCGCCCAGCTGCACGATGCGCTCGGCCAGCTTGCCGGCATGCGCCTGTTCCTGCTGGGCATGCTCGAGGAATTCGCCCTTGACCGCGTCGGCCAGCATGCCCTTGGCCATGAAGTAATGGCGGTAGTAGCGCAGCACGCACACGTATTCGGTGGCCAGCGCATCGTTGAGCAGCTTGATCACCGCCTTGCGGTCGGCGCTATAGGTCGGGGTGATGGCGCCGTCATCGATGTTCTTCCGCGCACGTGCACGCAGGGTCGCGGTGTCGCTGATGCCGGGCGGGGTTGGGGCGGCGGGCGTGGAGGCGGGTTTGGGTTGCTTTGCGGCTTTGGCTGGCTTTGACATGGCTGGCCGGGTTCCTTGGTTCTGGGGAGATCAGCTGGGCAGGTGCTCCAGCACGTACTGCGCCGAAGAGACCTCGAACTTGCCGGGCTCTTCGATGAAGGTTTCGCGGACCACGCCGTCTTCCACGTACAGCGCGAAGCGGCGCGAGCGCATGCCCATGCCGGAACTGCTGGCATCCAGTTCCAGCCCGAGCGCGCGGGTGAAATCGCCGTTGCCGTCGGACAGCAGCTGCAACCCGTCGGGCACCTGCTGGCTCTCGCCCCAGGCCTTCATCACGAACGGGTCGTTGACCGCCATGCAGAACACGTCGATGCCGCGGCGGCGGAAATCGGCGAAATGCTCGACATAGCCGGGCAGGTGGCGGGCCGAGCAGGTCGGGGTAAAGGCGCCGGGCACCGCGAACAGCACCGCCTTGCGGCCATCGAACAGGGCATGGGTGTCCAGCGTCTCCATGCCCTCGCGGATGCGCTTGAGGGTGACTTCGGGAATGCGGTCGCCAACGTGGATGGTCATGGGAGCTCCTGGGTCAAGGGCAGGGTAGTGAGGGCCATGGGAGGGCGGCGTCAAAACGTTGAAAGCAGCCTGTTCATTCCCATATGGACCATAGCCGGCGCCCGGGGCGACTGCATTGCGCAGGATCATTCGCCCGATCACGGCGGCGGGGCGGCCAGCCGCTAGAATTGCCGGCACGGCCCCCGCCGGCGCGGGCGGCCGAACTTATTCGAGGTGTATGGATGGAATTCAAGGATTACTACGCCACGCTGGGTGTGGAACCCAGCGCGGGCGATGCCGAAATCAAGACCGCCTACCGCCGGCTGGCGCGCAAGTACCACCCGGACGTGAGCAAGGAAACCGGCGCGGAAGAGAAGTTCAAGGCGGTCAACGAGGCCTACGAGGCGCTGCGTGATCCGCAGAAGCGCGCGGCCTACGACCAGCTCAAGGCCCAGGGCTACCGCCCGGGCGAGGAGTTCCATGCCCCGCCGAACTATGGCGGCGCGCAGGGCTTTGATTTCGAGGAAGTGTTCGGCGGCGGCGCCGGTGGCGGTGGCTTCAGCGACTTCTTCGAGAGCCTGTTCGCCCGCCAGCGCGGCGGCGGTGGGGCTGGCCGGGCCAGTGGCTTCGGCGGCGCCGGAGCCGGCCCGCAGCCGGTCCGCGATACCCGCGCCAAGCTGTCGGTGCCGCTGGAAGCGGCCTACGGCGGCGACAGCCTGCGCATCACCGTCAACGGCAAGCAGCTGGATGTGCGCGTGCCCAAGGGCATCCGCCCGGGCCAGGTGATCCGGCTGACCGGGCAGGGCACCAACGGCGGCAACCTGCTGCTGGAAGTGGAATATGCCGCGCACCCGCAGTTCGAGGTCGACGGCCGCAACATCCTGTACACGCTGGATGTCACCCCGTGGCAGGCCGCACTGGGGACCTCGATCAGCGTGCCCACCCTGGGCGGAGCGGTGGAGCTGAAGGTGCCGGCCGGTTCGGATGCCGGGCGCAAGCTGCGCCTGCGCGGCCGCGGCCTGCCGGGCAACCCCGATGGCGACCAGATCGTGGAAATCGAGATCATCGCCCCGGTGCCGACCGATGAGGCACAGAAGAAGGCCTACAAGGCGCTGGCCAAGGCATTCGGAGAAAAAATCTGATGGCTACAGGGTACCGACCAACGGTCGGTACCTACCGGGGCATTGCGATGTGTACCGACCGGGGACGTCGCGGTAGGTATCGACCGTTGGTCGATACGGCACCGCCGGCGATCAAGCCGCCGGCGATTCCTTGTTGCTGAAGACCCGCTCCAGCACTTCGGACAGCTCGTCTTCGGAGAACGGCTTGGTGATGTAGGCCTTGGCGCCCTGGCGCATGCCCCACATGCGGTCGGTGTCTTGGTCCTTGGTGGTCACCAGGATCACCGGAATGTGCTTGGTGGTGGATTCGCGCGCGAGCGTGCGGGTGGCCTGGAACCCGTTGAGGTTGGGCATCACCACATCCATCAGCACCAGGTCGGGCAGCTCGGCCTTGGCGACTTCGACCCCGGCGGCGCCGTCTTCGGCGGTCAACGTCTCATGCCCAAGCTTCTCGACGATGCGTTTGATACCCAGCTGCTGAACCGGTGAATCGTCGACGATCAGAATGCGTGCCATGTTGTTCCCCAAGTGATGCCCGCAGTGTAGGGCCGCGCCCGTGTCAGCGTGAAGCATCCGCCGCGCCGTCCGTCGCCCAGCTGCAACGCTCAGTCGATCCGCACCACGGTGCGGCCCAGCGCGCCACCGGCCAGCATCCGCTCGAACGCGGCCGGCACTGCCTCCAGGCCGATCTCGGCGGTGCAGATGGTGTCCAGGTGGCGCGGCTTCCAGTCGCCGCCCAGGCGCTCCCAGACCTGCTCGCGCAGCGCACGCGGGGCCGAAGACGACGACACGCCCAGCAGCGACACGCCGCGGATGATGAAAGGCATCACCGTCATGTCCAGCGCCGGGCTGGCGGCCAGGCCCGCGCTCACCACGCTCCCATAGGGCACGGTCTGGGCCAGCAGGCTGGCCAGCATGGGCCCGCCGGCATTGTCCAGGCCGCCCCCGAAGCGGGCCGACTCCATCGGTTTGGTGGTGGCCAGGCTGTCGCGCGGCAGCACCTCGCGCGCGCCCAGCCCCCGCAGGTAACCGGCCTGGTCGGCCTTGCCGCTGATCGCGTGCACCTCGAAACCCGCGCGGCTGAAGATGTCCACCGCCAGCGAACCGACCCCGCCGGTCGCGCCGGTCACCGCCAGCGGGCCGTGCGCCGGGGTGAGCCGGTTGTCGAGCATGCGCAGCAGGGCCAGCGCCGCGGTGAAACCGGCGGTGCCGATAATCATTGCTTCGCGTGCCTCCAATCCGGCCGGGCGTGCGATGACCGCGCTGGATGCCAGCCGGACATACTGGCTGTAACCGCCATCGCGGGTCTCGCTGAGCCCGCAGCCGGTGGCCAGCACCGCATCGCCCTCGCGCCAGGCCGGGTCGGTGGAGGCCACCACCCTGCCGGCCACGTCGATCCCGCCCACCAGCGGAAAGCGGCGCAGGATGCGCCCCTTGCCGGTGCCGGCCAGGGCATCCTTGTAGTTCACCGACGACCATTCGGCGCGTACCACCACCTCGCCCGGGTTGAGCTGGTCCAGGCCGATCGGCTCCAGGCCGCTGTGGTGGCCCTGCGCGTCCTGGTGGATGCGGAAGGCGGTGAACCGGTCGGGGATCGCCATGGGGGTGGCCTGCAGAATGGGGGCTCCACCTTACCGTGATGAATCGCGACCTGCGCCGGGTTGCCCCTTCCAATCCTGTCGGTCAGCCCCATCTAGTAGAATCGGACAGGATTGAACGGTTGACGGTGCGGGACTGGCCCGCAGGCAACCTTTACTGATGGAGCGTGCATGGCCTGGAATACACCCGGCGGCAACAAGGGCGGACAGGGTTCCGACGAGAATCGACGAGGGCCATTTGGCCCGCGCGGTGGCGGCGGTGGTGGTGGTTGGGGCGGGTTGCCCGGACCGCTCAAGGACCTGTTCGATGGCGGCATCCTGCGTTGGGTGGCGGTGGCGGTGGTCCTGCTGCTGCTGTTCTCCAGCTTCCAGCTGATCGGCGAACAGCAACGCGGCGTGGTGCTGCGCTTCGGCCAGTTCTCGCGCATCCTGCAGCCCGGCCCGAACTTCAAGCTGCCGTGGCCGATCGAGTCGGTGACCAAGGTCAACGCGACCCAGATCAAGACCTTCAGCAGCGAAGTGCCGGTGCTGACCCGCGACGAGAACATCGTGCGCGTGTCGCTCAACGTGCAGTACCGCATCGACGATCCGCGCCTGTACCTGTTCGGCTCGGTGTCCGCCGACCAGGTGCTGGAGCAGTCCGCGCAGAGCGCGGTGCGCGAGCAGGTCGGCCGTGCCGACCTCAACGCCGTGCTCAACAACCGTGGCCCGCTGGCCGTGGTCGCCCAGGAACGCCTGCAGGCCGCGCTCAAGGCGTACCGGACCGGCCTGGTCGTGACCGGCCTGACCCTGCCCGATGCCCGTCCGCCGGAAGAGGTCAAGCCGGCCTTCGACGAGGTCAACGGTGCCCAGCAGGTCAAGGAACGCCTGATCAACGAAGCGCAGGCCTACGCGGCCAAGGTCGTGCCCGAAGCCCGTGGCCAGGCCTCGCGCGCCCGCACCACCGCCGAAGGCTTCAAGCAGGCCGTAGTGGCCCGCGCGCAGGGTGATGCCGAGCGCTTCAGCCTGCTGCAGGCCCAGTACAAGGACGCCCCGGAAGTCACCCGCAAGCGCCTGTGGCTGGAAACCGTCGAGAAGGTCCTGGCCGAGAACCGCAAGGTCATCGGTGGCGATGGCCGCCAGCTGATCTACGTGCCCATGCCCGACAACCGCGCCGGCGCTGCCGCCGGCAACAGCGGCACCCCGCTGGTGACCCCGGAAGTGATGATGCCGTCGCTGCCGGCCAGCACCCCGGTCGACGGTGTGCGCAATGCCGAGCGCCCCACCACGCGCCCGACCACCCGACCGACCGGTAGCGAAGGAGCCATCCGATGAAGAGTCCTCTCTGGATTGGCCTGGCCGTCGCCGTCCTGCTGGGCCTGCTGGGCTCGGTGTTCGTGGTCCGCGAGGACCAGACCGCCATGGTGCTGAACCTGGGCAAGGTGGTCCGTGCCGACATCAAGCCCGGCCTGCACTTCAAGCTGCCGCTGGTGGAAACGGTGCGGGTGTTCGACCGTCGCTTCCAGGTGCTGGCCACCGCCCCGGCCCGTTACTTCACCGCCGAGCAGAAGGACGTCAGCGTCGACTTCTTCGCCATTGGCTACATCTCCGACGTGCGCGCCTACTACCGCGCCACCGGCGGCGATGCCAGCGTGGCCGATGCCCGCCTGGCGCCGATCATCACCGACTCGCTGCGCAACCAGATCAACTCGCGTTCGTTGCAGCAGCTGGTGTCCGGCGACCGCAGCGAACTGATTGCCGGTCAGCTGACCGGCATCAACGAGGCGGTCAAGGGGTTGGGCATGCAGATCATCGACCTGCGCATCAAGCAGATCGACCTGCCGACCGACAGCCAGGTGATCAACGACGTGTACGAGCGCATGCGCGCCCAGCGCAAGCAGGAAGCGGCCAAGCTGCGGGCAGAGGGTGAAGAGCAGTCGCTCACCATCCGTGCCCAGGCCGACCGCGAGAGCACCGTGATCGTGGCCGAAGCCGAGCGCGACGCCCAGCGCCTGCGTGGTGCCGGCGACGCCGAAGCGGCCCGGATCTACGGCCAGGCCGGCTCGGCCGACCCGTCGTTCTTCTCGTTCTACCGCAGCCTGGAGGCCTACCGGAACTCCATGACCGACGGCAACGGGGTGATCGTGCTGGACAAGAACGACCCGTTCCTGCAGTACCTGAAGAACGACCGCTGACCGCCGGTTGAATCCGCCACCCTGCGGGGTGGCGGTCGACCCCGGAAACCCGGATAATGCACAAAAGCCGGACGGGCCTCCCCGTTCGGCTTTTTCCGTGTCTGGGCCTGCCTTCGCCGACCGCTCCCCGATTGGAGCCGTCACTCCCGCGCTGGCCAGCCCTGCTACGGTTTACCCGTCCGCGGCCCCGATGGCCGCAACAATTCGAGGAGCCCGTCATGGGTCAGTCTGTCGTAGTGCTTGGTGCCCAGTGGGGCGATGAAGGCAAGGGCAAGATCGTCGATCTGCTTACCGAGGAAATCGGTGCCGTAGTGCGTTTCCAGGGCGGCCACAATGCCGGCCACACCCTTGTCATCAATGGCAAGAAGACCGTGCTGCACCTGATCCCGTCGGGCATCCTGCGTGAAGACGCGCTGTGCCTGATCGGCAACGGCGTGGTGATCTCGCCGGCGGCCCTGCAGAAGGAAATCGCCGAGCTGGAAACCTCCGGCGTGGAAGTGCGTTCGCGCCTGAAGATATCCCCGGCCGCGCCGCTGATCATGCCGTACCACATCGCCCTGGACCAGGCGCGCGAACGCGCCGCCGGCGGCAAGGCGATCGGCACCACCGGCCGTGGCATCGGCCCGGCCTATGAAGACAAGGTGGCGCGTCGCGGCATCCGCATCGCCGATCTGCATTACCCGGCCCAGCTCGAAGAGCTCCTGCGCACCGCGCTGGATTACCACAACTTCGTGCTGACCAATTACCTCAAGACCGACGCGGTCGACTTCCAGAAAACCTACGACGAAGCCCTGGCCTTCGGCGAATACGTCCAGCCGATGAAGTCCGACGTGGCCGGCATCCTGCACGACCTGCGCAAGCAGGGTAAGCGCGTGCTGTTCGAAGGCGCGCAGGGCGCGCTGCTGGACATCGACCACGGCACCTACCCGTACGTCACCAGCTCCAACACCACCGTGGGCGGTGCGCTGGCCGGTGCCGGCGTCGGCGCCGATGCGATCGACTACGTGCTGGGCATCGCCAAGGCGTATGCCACCCGCGTGGGCGGCGGTCCGTTCCCGACCGAGCTGGACGACGAGATCGGCCAGGGCATCCGCGACCGCGGTGCCGAGTACGGCGCCTCCACCGGCCGCCCGCGGCGTTGCGGCTGGATGGACATCGTCGCGCTCAAGCGCGCCGTGGCCATCAACGGCATCAGCGGCCTGTGCATCACCAAGCTGGACGTGCTGGACGGCATGGAAAAGCTGAAGGTCTGCATTGCCTACGAATACCGTGGCAAGCGCACCGAGTACGCGCCGCTGGACGCGCAGGGCTGGGAAGAGTGCACCCCCGTGTACCTGGAATTCCCGGGCTGGAACGAGAACACCCACGGCATCACCGAGTGGGACAAGCTGCCGGCGGCCGCCCGTGCCTACCTGCGTGCCCTGGAAGAGCTGGCCGGCTGCCCGATCAGCATCGTCTCCACCGGCCCGGACCGCGACCACACCATGGTCCTGCAGGACCCGTTCGCCTGATCCAGGCGCCGGGCCAGTCCCGGCACCCTCCGGCGTAGTTTCAGGCCCTGCCTGGCAAACCAGAAGCCCCGCGAAAGCGGGGCTTCTGCGTTTGGCCGGGTTCGCTTGAACATACCCATATTGGGTATTAATATGCCCAATATGGGTAACAAGGCCACCTCCGTCACAGCGCTACCGTCACGCTCCGGCTTGGCCGATGCTCTTTTCACCCAGACCCAGCAACGGATCCTGGGCTTGATCTTTGGCCAATCGAATCGGGACTTTGCCGTCTCGGAACTGATCACAGCCACCGGAGGTGGCTCCGGCGCCGTCCAGCGTGAACTCGCAAAGCTCACCGCTGCAGGTCTGCTGACCATCCGTCGCTCGGGAAATCAGAAGCGCTACCAGGCCAACCCTGACGCGCCCATCTACCACGAGCTCGTCTCGATGATCCGCAAGACCGTCGGATTGGCAGGTCCCCTTATGGACGCGTTGCTTCCCATCGCAGACGACATCCTCGTCGCTTTCGTTTACGGTTCCATCGCCAAGCAGAGCGACACTGCACGAAGCGATATCGATCTGATGATCGTTTCCGACACAGTGGGCTACGCGGATGTCATGCAGCACCTGGAGACATCGCATCAAGCGCTCGGGCGCCCGATCAATCCGACCATCTATTCACGCCATGAATGGAATGCACGCATTCACGAAGAAAATTCCTTCTTGATGCGCGTGCTTGCACAGCCGAAGATCTGGGTGATTGGAGGCGAGCATGAACTCAACGCTGCACAACCTGGCGGGGCCAGGTAAATCACTCAGCATCGAACCGCCAGACGCGCGCGAAATTGACGGGCTGCTCCGTTCCGGCAACGCGCGACTTCTGGACGCGCGCCGCATGGATCTCTCTTTGGAGAGTCGCTTCGACCTGGCCTACAACGCAGCGCACGCGCTATGTCTGGCAGCGTTGCGACGGCACGGTTTTCGCCCCGCAAACCGCTATCTCGTGTTCCAGCTCCTTCCGCACACACTTGGAATGGGAGCTGGGGTTTGGCGCGTTCTCGACAAATGCCATCAGCAGCGGAACATTGCAGAGTACGAGGGTCACCTTGATGTGACCGAACGGTTGGTACTCGATTTGATCCAGGCATGTGACGCGGTGCGATCCGCGTTGGAATGAACAAGGTGCTGGTGCGCGCGCGGCCCGCGATTTCACGAGCTCAGCCCATGTTGGCCAGTCGAGGAAGCAGGAACCAGGCAATCAGCAATGACATGGCGCAGAAGAGACTGAGGAAGTAGTTCACCGCTGCCAGTGCGGCCAGCGCGAAGGGACGGTTGGATACCTGGCTCCGCGACCGCCAGATTCCTGCAGCGGCAAGTACTGATACGGCTGCGGCACCGAACAGCAGCACCGGCGCATGCGGCAGCCACCGCGCATTCAGTACGGCCACCGCGGGAATGCGCGGGCCGTAGCTGGCCAGATGCTCTACCGGAAAGGCCTGGATCATCAGGGCGATGTACCCGCCCGTTACCAACAGCGCAATCAGGCTGCATCCGTACAGGAACAGTCCAAGGATGCGGGTCATCTGGCGGTGCCGGTATCGGCGTCATCCGCCATGCGACGGATGCGGCCGTTCTCGATCTCCCAGATCGCGTCTTCGCCGGTGACCACGACCATCGGCGTGCGCGCCCACAGGCTCCAGTACACGTGCGCCTCGGTGGGCGTGGCGTCGAGCATGTGGGTCACCATCATGGCCGCCATCTTCGCGCCCCGCGTGGACGGCGCGCGGTTGAGCTGGATGCAGCTGCGGGTAAACCCGCGGCTGGCGGTGATCTCGCCACCGACGATGTCCAGGCGGTGGCTGCCACCCAGCGGCACCGCCGTGGGTGATGTGGTGCCCGGCAGCAGGTACACGCTCCAGCGGTCATCGCCGCCGGGCAACACCACGCTGTTGTAGGTCCTGGCGCAGGACGCCACCTGCGCGGTCATCGCCAGGTTGCGGGCAGCGGCGGCGCCGGCCTCGTACGGGCTCAGCGCGGCGGGTACCGGCAGCACTTCCACCGGGCCGTCGATGCTGCCGTCGGGCAGGACCTCAACCCGGTACAGCACGGCCGGCGTCGCATCGATGTAGCTGACCCGATAGCGTCCGTCGTGTTCCTCGGTGATCCAGCCGCGCACGCGCTTGTCCTTGCGGAACGCACGATGCTGGGCAACCAGTGCATCGGTGGCGCGCTCGGCGGCCAGGTCGTGCAGGAAGATCGCCCGGCCCAGCTGCTCGGCACGTGCGAGGGCTGCAGCGGTTTCGCTTTCGCTCAATGGCGAAGCAGTTTCCGGTGCGGGCGCGATGTCTTCAGCATGTACGGCAGGAACCGCGAGCAGCAAGGCCAGCGTCAACGGGAACAGACGGTTCATGGGAGCCCGGATCAATTAATGTCGAAGGACGACTGCAGCGGAAGGCTGACGTTGCGCACGGTGTCGCGCACGGTGATCGCCACGGTCCAGGTGCCATGCGGATCGCCCGCTTCAGCGGTGAACTTCATCCCCACCGAAGACAGATAGACACTGTTGGGATCCGTGTCGAGCTGGGTGACGAAGCAGGGCAGGTCATGCTCGTCGCCGCTCAGGCTGCCGTCGGGCCGGGTGATGCGCAGGTCGCAGCGCACCTGCGCCATGCCGGCGGCATCCAGCTTCGGGTTGGTCAGGAAGGACAGGATGTAGAGCGAGCCGCCTTCCTTGACCTCGGTGGCCAGCTCGAAGCGCGGCACCCCGTTGACCGGGTTCTCCCACTTCTGTTGCCATTCCGGGTCCGCGGTAACCACCATCGACGCCGAGAAGCCTTCGCTGGATTTCGCCGAAGACGTATCGGGCAGGGCGTTGCCCTGACCATCGTGGAGGGCCGTTTGCGCCAGTGCGGACAACGGCATCAGCAGGGCCAACAAGGCCAACGTGCGTGCAGATTTCATGTAGATGGTTCCCCTGTCCGCATCCTGCGGCGATGAGCGAGTATCGCCCATCCACCGCGCAGGCCGTCAAGGTGGTGCCGCGCCGGACGCGCCGGACGGAGATGGCGCGACTACGGGGTGCGCGACTGGCGACACCCCGTGTTTGCGGGTTCTGCAGGGGCCTGCTTCTGCCTGGGTCCATGCGTTAATGGGCGTGGACCCTGTATCGGCGGTTGTTTGGGAACCAACCCTACCTTGGTGTCTTCTTCTTGCCGCCGCCGTCCTGTTTGTTGACGGTGGCCCAGGCGATGCGTTCGGCCGCCTTCTCGCTGCGGCCTTCTGCCTTTTCGCTTTCTTCTATGTGCGCGGCCTGGCGCTTCTGCTTGTCGGTGTAACTCGATTTGTCTCCACGGGGCATGGTGGCGTCTCCTTAAGCGAGCGTGCGGACTTTGGGTTCGCGGGCCCATTGGCGGGTGGCGGCGGCCGCAAGGAAGCCCTTGGCATCTTCGGCTTCAACCACGCCGTTGTCCTTGCCTACGCGCGCGGTCTTGAGCAGCTGCTGGGCGCCTTCGTCGGCGGCGATGGCCTTCAGGTGGGCCCAGGCGTCCGCGGCGAAATCGACCGCTGCCGATTCCTTGGACAGGCGCTTGGCGGCGTCGCTGCTGAGCACGATCGCTACCGCGTCGAACACCACCGAAGGAGTGCCGGCCAGCTGGCCGTCAGCAGCCTGCACCTTGCCGTCGCTGAGTTTGCCGCCACCGATCTTCGGCGCCACCAGCTTCACCGTTGCACCGGCCTTTTCAGCCGCCTTGCGCAGGTTGCCGATCAGTCCCGCATCGGAGCCTTCATCGAACAGGATGCCGATGCAACGGCCCTTGAGCAGATCCTTGGTGCGGCCGATGATGCGGACCTCGGGCGCCGTCGGCATGTCCTTGGCCGGCGTTGCAGTGGGGGCGGGGTCGGGCAGGGCAGCCAGGCCGAGGCCTGCGGCCACGCGCTTGGCCAGCGACTCGTCGACATTACGCAGGTGGCTCACGGTGCGCTCGCGCACGGCGGCGGTTTCCACCTTCGAGAGTTCGAACACCAGCGCAGAGGCCACGTGCGCCTGTTCCGGCGCCTCCAGGCTGCGGAAGAACATGCGCGCCTGGCTGTAGTGGTCGGCGAAGCTCGGCGCACGAACGCGGCCCTTGCGGCCGTCATCGGCCGGGGTGGCATGGCTGGGGAAGCCATCGGCGCTTTGGCGCGGGCTGTCGCCCTGCAGCGAGCTGGGCTCGTAGGCCACGCGGCCTTTGGGAATGCCCATCTGCATGTGGCCGTCGCGCTGGTGGTTGGCGAACGGGCACTTGGGCGCATTGACCGGGATCTGGTGAAAGTTCGGGCCGCCCAGCCGGCTCAGCTGGGTATCCAGATAGGAGAACAGCCGGCCCTGCAGCAGCGGGTCATTGCTGAAATCGATGCCCGGCGGCACGTTGGCCGGGCAGTAGGCCACCTGCTCGGTTTCGGCGAAGAAGTTGTCCGGCCAGCGGTCCAGCACCATCCGCCCGATCACGGTCAGCGGCACCAGGGACTCGGGCACGATCTTGGTCGGGTCCAGGTGGTCGAAGGGGAAGGCGTCGGCTTCTTCTTCGGTGAACAGCTGCACGGCCAGTTCCCACTCGGGGAAGTCGCCGGCGGTGATCGCCTCGAACAGGTCGCGGCGGTGGAAGTCGTTGTCCGCGCTCTGCAGCTTCACGGCTTCGTCCCACACGGTGGACTGCACTCCCAGCTTGGGTCGCCAGTGGAACTTCACGAAGGTCGATTCACCGGCCTCGTTCAACAGCCGGAAGCTGTGGATGCCGAAGCCTTCGATGGTGCGCAGCGAACGCGGGATGGTGCGGTCGCTCATGGCCCACATGATCATGTGGATCGATTCGGGCATCAGCGAGACGAAGTCCCAGAACGTGTCATGCGCGCTGGCGGCCTGCGGGAACCCACGGTCCGGCTCCATCTTCACCGCATGGATCAGGTCGGGGAACTTGATCGCGTCCTGGATGAAGAACACCGGGATGTTGTTGCCGACCAGGTCCCAGTTGCCCTCGCGGGTATAGAACTTCACCGCGAAGCCGCGCACATCGCGCGGGGTGTCGACCGAGCCGGCGCCGCCGGCCACGGTGGAGAAGCGGGTGAATACGGGGGTGCGGACGCCCACTTCGGTGAGCACCCGCGCGCGGGTGAATTCTCCCAGCGAACGGGTCAGCTCGAAGTAGCCATGCGCGGCGCTGCCGCGTGCGTGCACGATGCGCTCGGGAATGCGCTCATGGTCGAAATGGGTGATCTTCTCGCGCAGGATGAAGTCTTCCAGCAAGGTCGGCCCGCGCGGGGTATCGCGCAGCGAGTTCTGGTTGTCGGCGACCGGGATGCCCTGGTTGGTGGTCAGCACCGGGTGGCCGCCGCCTGCCTGCTGGTGTAGTTCGTCGCCTTCGCCACGGCGGTCGGCGGGCGGGGCGGGTTTGGTGCGGGGCTTGCTGGTGGCCATCAGGCGACTCCGGGCTGGCAGGGGGAATGCAACGCCTCACACTGGCGGCCGGGGCGTTAATCGCGGGTCGGAGAACCGGGCCGGGCATGCACCTGCGCTTCACGCGGGCGGCCGGGCAGGTATCCTTGGGGTCGTGTCCTCCCTTCTGCCGCCGCCGCATGCGCGTTGAACCTGCCGACATCGAAGCGCTGTTCGATGCGATCCCCGATGTGCTGTTCTTCATGAAGGACCGCGACGGGCGCTATACGCATATCAACCAGACGATGCTGCGTCGGCTCGGCCTGAAGTCGCGCAAGGAGGTGATCGGGCGCACCGCTGCCGAGATCTACCCCACGGGGCTGGGCGCGGACTACGCCACCCAGGATGCGCAGGTGCTGGCGGGCAAGGTGATCGAGAACCTGATGGAGCTGCACCTGTTCGCCAACCGCGAGCCAGGCTGGTGCCTGACCTGCAAGCGGCCGCTGCTGGTGGATGGGCAGATCCGCGGCCTGATCGGCATCTCGCGCGACCTGGGCCAGAAGGACAGCCTGGGCACGCAATACGAGCAGCTGCGGCTGGCGCTGGCGCACCTGAACGCGCATTACGCCGAGAACGTGCGCATGCAGACCCTGCTGGATATCACCGGGTTCTCGCTTTCCAAGCTGGAGCGCACCTTCCGCCGGGTGTTCCAGATGACCCCGCAGCAGGTGCTGACCCGGCTGCGCATCCAGATGGCGGTGCACCTGCTGCACGGCAGCGACACCATCGCCAGCATCGGCCAGGCGTGCGGGTTCACCGACCAGAGCGCGTTCACCCGCAAGTTCAAGGCCGAGGTCGGCGTGTCGCCGCGGGCCTATCGCGCCCAGATCGCAGAGCGCGCCGAGGCCTGATTGCAGGGGCAGGGGCGTTGCCCCTATCCCGTCCGCCGGCCGGACAAGGTATGGTGTCGCACCTGTTGCCCGCCAATCGATTCCGATGCCCGCATCCCAGACTCCGGCCTCCGCCGCCGCACCCGCCGACACCCGCCTCGGGAGCTCGCTCAAGCCCCGCCAGCTGATCATGATGGGCCTGGGCAGCGCCATCGGCGCCGGCCTGTTCCTGGGCTCCGGGGTGGGCGTGCATGCCGCCGGACCGGCCGTGCTGCTGTCCTATCTGGTGGCCGGTGCGCTGGTGATCATCGTGATGAACGCGCTGGGCGAAATGGCCGCGGCCAAGCCGACCAGTGGCGCGTTCTCGGTGTATGCCGCCGACGCCATGGGCGCCACCGCCGGCGCCACGGTGGGCTGGTTGTGGTGGGTGCAGCTGGTGATCGTTATCGCCGCCGAAGCGGTCGGCGCGGCCGGCCTGCTGGCCACGGTGTGGCCGGTGATCCCGGTGCCGATGGCGGCGCTGGCGTTCATGCTGTTCTTCACCGCGATCAACCTGCTGGGGGTGAAGAACTTCGGTGAATTCGAGTTCTGGTTCGCCATCCTCAAGGTGGCCGCCATCATCGGCTTCATCCTGATCGGCGTGGCGCTGCTGATGGGCTGGCTGCCGGACGTGGTCTCGCCCGGCTTCAGCAACTTCACTGAACACGGCGGTTTCGCGCCCAACGGGCTGGCCGGGATCGGTGCCGCCCTGCTGGTGGTGGTGTTCGCCTTCGGCGGTACCGAAATCGTGGCAGTGGCTGCAGCCGAAACCGAAGACCCCGAGCGCAGCATCGCCCGCGCCATCCGCACCGTGGCCTGGCGCATCCTGGTGTTCTACATCGGCTCGCTGAGCGTGATCATCGCCGTGGTGCCGTGGACCAGCGACGCGCTGAAGTCGCCGTTCGCCGCCGTGCTGCAGGTGGCCAACATTCCGGGCGCGGCCACGGCCATCACCCTGATCGCGGTGATCGCGCTGCTGTCGGCGCTCAACGCCAACCTGTATGGCGCCTCGCGCATGATGTATTCGCTGGCGCGCCGCCGCGAAGCCCCGGCGGTGCTGGGCTGGACCGATCCGCGCCACGTGCCGATCATCGCGGTGCTGGCCAGCGTGCTGTTCGGCTTTGCCGCCACGGTGATGGAGTTGGTGTTCCCGGACAAGGTGCTGCCGGTGCTGCTGAACATCGTCGGCTCCACCTGCCTGCTGGTGTGGACGATTTCGCTGCTGTCGCAGCTGATCCTGCGCCACCGCGCCAACCGCGACGGCACCCGCCTGCCATTCCGCATGGCCGGCTACCCGTACCTGACCGTGCTCGGCCTGTGCGTGCTGGCATTGATCTTCGGCCTGCTGCTCTCCGAAGCCCACACCCGCGTGCAGTTCCTGTCGATGGCTGCGCTCACGGCGGTGATCGCGATTACCAGCGAAGTGGCACGGCGCGTGCGCCGGAATCGCCACCACCACCACGATTGACATCGGGTTGATCTGAACAAATACGGCCCGCGAAAGCGGGCCGTATCGTTTCCAGCACTGCAACCGTCAGCCCGTCACGCGCCGCCGTTCGGGGAGCGCGCATTTCGCAGGATCTGCTCGCGCAGGCTCACCCCGTTGTCGAACTTGACCAGGGTAAGCGTTGGCGGGGCCAGAGAATCCATGTTCGGTTCGCCCGCCGGCGGCATCGTGCGGAAGAGCGAGTGTTCACGGTGCGCTTGAAGCACTTGCGCCATGTCCGCCGGCAGGCCAGCAAGCTCCCCATTGCGAAGGTTGATGGCTGCGTCTGCAACGTGTCGTTGCGCGTCTGCGGCAGCAGGGTGTGCAGGCATTCGCGGCGTCGTGTTGGCGGGGCCTGGAAGGGTGATTGTCTGGTACACCATGGTTATCGATCCGTTGCGAAGGGTCATGCAGTGTGGCGACGTTCTGGCCTTGCTTCTTGCATGAATCCATCGGCAAGTCCGGATGCGCGCAGCCACGCAGGGCGTGGCTCTACGCAATGGTCTGCCGGGATCCGACCCCAAACAAAAACGGCCCGCTTGCGCGGGCCGTTTTCGTTTCACCTGGCGGGAGGAATCAGACCTCCACGCCCTCGTCTTCCTTGTACGCATCCACCGGGATGCAGGCGCACATCACGTTCTTGTCGCCGTACACGTTGTCCACGCGGGCCACCGGCGGCCAGTACTTCTGCTGGCGCAGGCTGGCCAGCGGGAAGGCCGCCAGTTCACGCGGGTAGGCGTGCGACCACTCGCTGGCCGACACTGCGGTGGCGGTGTGCGGGGCGTGCTTGAGCGGATTGTCTTCGCGGTCCAGGCGGCCGTCTTCGATCGCGGCGATTTCCTCGCGGATCTGGATCATCGCGTTGATGAAGCGGTCCAGCTCGTGCAGCGATTCGCTTTCGGTCGGTTCCACCATCAGCGTGCCGGCGACCGGGAAGCTCAGGGTCGGGGCGTGGAAGCCGAAGTCGATCAGGCGCTTGGCCACGTCTTCAGCGGCCACGCCGGAGGTCTTCTCCAGCGGGCGCACGTCCAGGATGCACTCGTGCGCCACCAGCCCGTTGCGGCCGGTGTACAGCGTCTTGAAGTGCGGGGCCAGGCGCTTGGCGATGTAGTTGGCGTTGAGCAGTGCCACCTGGGTGGCCTTGCGCAGGCCTTCGGTGCCCATCAGCGTGATGTACATCCAGCTGATCGGCAGGATCGAGGCGCTGCCGAAGCTGGCCGCGCTGACCATGCCCACCGGGCCGTTGTCGCCCAGCTTGCCCGGCAGGAACGGGGCAAGGTGCGACTTGACCGCACACGGGCCCACGCCCGGGCCGCCGCCGCCGTGCGGAATGCAGAAGGTCTTGTGCAGGTTCAGGTGCGACACGTCCGAGCCCCACTTGCCGGGCTTGGCCACGCCGACCAGGGCGTTCATGTTCGCGCCGTCGGTGTACACCTGGCCGCCGTGCTTGTGGATGATCTCGCAGATCTCGACCACTTCTTCCTCGAACACGCCGTGCGTGGAGGGGTAGGTCATCATGATCGCGGCCAGGCGGTCGCTGTACTTCTCGGCGTTGATGCGGATGTCTTCCACATCGACGTTGCCGTTGCCGTCGGTCTTGGTCACCACCACCTTCATGCCGCACATCTGCGCCGAGGCCGGGTTGGTGCCGTGCGCCGAATCGGGAATCAGGCAGACGTCGCGATGGTCCTCACCGCGCGAGCGGTGGTAGGCGCGGATCGCCAGCAGGCCGGCGTATTCGCCCTGCGCGCCGGAGTTCGGCTGCAGGCTCACCGCGTCATAGCCGGTGCATTCCACCAGCATCGCTTCCAGCCCGTCGATCAGTTCCTTGTAACCCGTAGCCTGGTCGGCCGGGGCCAGCGGGTGGATGTTGGCGAACTCCGGCCAGGTCACCGGGATCATCTCGGCGGTGGCGTTGAGCTTCATGGTGCAGCTGCCCAGCGGGATCATGGTGCGATCCATCGCCAGGTCCTTGTCGGCCAGCGAGCGCAGGTAACGCAGCAGCTCGTGTTCGCTGTGGTGGGTGTTGAACACCGGGTGGGTCAGGAACGCGCTGGTGCGCACCAGGCCGGCCGGCAGGGCATCGGCGGTGGCCGCGTCCAGTGCTTCCACGTCCACGCTGGCACCGAACAGCTGGCCCAGCGCGACGATGTCGGCGCGCGTGGCGGTTTCATCCAGGCTGATGCCGACCGCTTCGCTGTCGATCGCGCGCAGGTTGATGCGGGTAGCGGCGGCCTTGGCGTGGATCGCCTTGGCGTCGATGTCCTTGACGTGCAGGGTGTCGAAGAACTGCTCACCGACATTGACGCCGGCGTTGCGCAGCGCGGCGGCCAGGATCGCGGCCAGGCGGTGGGTGCGGCGGGCGATGCGGGTCAGGCCCTCCGGGCCGTGGTACACGGCATACATCGAGGCCATCACCGCCAGCAGCACCTGGGCGGTGCAGATGTTGGAGGTGGCCTTCTCGCGGCGGATGTGCTGTTCGCGGGTCTGCAGGGTGAGGCGGTAGGCAGCATTGCCGGCCGCATCGACCGACACGCCGATCAGGCGGCCGGGCATCGAGCGCTTGTAGGCATCGCGGCAGGCCATGAAGGCCGCGTGCGGGCCACCGAAGCCGAACGGCACGCCGAAGCGCTGCGAGTTGCCCACCACGATGTCCGCGCCCCATTCGCCGGGGGCGGCGATCAGGGTCAGCGCCAGCAGGTCGGTGGCCACGGCCACCAGGCCGCCGCGCGCGTGCACGGCGTCGGCCAGCGCCTTGTAGTCGCCGATATGGCCGAAGGTATCGGGGTACTGCAGCAGCACGCCGTAGGCTTCGGCTTCCATGGCTTCGGCCGGGGTGCCCACGCGCAGCACGATGCCCATCGGCTCGGCGCGGGTGCGCAGCAGTTCCAGCGTCTGCGGGTGCACGGCGTCGTGCACGAAGAAGGTGTCGGACTTGCTCTTGGCCGAACGCTTGGCCAGGGTCATCGCTTCGGCCGCGGCGGTGGCTTCATCGAGCAGCGAGGCGTTGGCGATTTCCATGCCGGTCAGGTCGGCGCACAGGGTCTGGAAGTTGATCAGCGCTTCCATGCGGCCCTGCGAGATCTCGGCCTGGTACGGGGTGTAGGCGGTGTACCACGCCGGGTTTTCCAGCACGTTGCGCAGGATGACGTTCGGGGTGAGCGTGCCGTAGTAGCCCTGGCCGATGAAGGTGCGGAACACCTGGTTCTTGTCGGCGATGGTGCGGATCTTGGCCAGCGCTTCCACTTCGGTCAGCGAGCTGGGCAGCGCCAGCGCGGCCGGCGACTTGATGCCCGACGGCACGATGGCGTCGGTCAGTGCGTCCAGCGAGGCGTGGCCGACCACGTCGAGCATCTGCGCGATTTCGGCATCGTTGGGGCCGATGTGGCGTTCGACGAACGCGTGGTGGTGTTCAAGCTCGCGCAGGGTAGGGGTGTTCTGGGACATGGCTGGCATCCAAAAGAGTGGGCACGCACGTTCGGAAGCGCGGACGGGGCGTGTCGTGGGCGACAACGATCCACCGGACCCTGCGGTCTTCCTGGGTGCCCCTCTGTCCTTTTGCCTGAGAGTTTAAAAGCGCGCGGCTGCGTGCTTCGTGCCCCTTCGGCGCCGGCACTGGCCGGTCTCTCCAGAGTTTTGGTGCGGGTGGTATCGGGCCTGAGCGATTACGGGCGTTGCGCCTTCGGCAGCGGGCGCTTCACAACAAAGCGCCGCTTCTCCCACCATGTAGCCCGCCGATTATAGCCCAGCGGCCCGCCCGGCAACGCCCGTCCGGCACATGAACAGGGGGCGCCGACCGTGTCGTAACCAGCCCCCGGGCATGGTGCCAGGCAGGCGGACGGCCTATCATGGGCGCATCCTCGTATTCATCAGGCGCCACCGCAGGCTGCGGCCGGCGCCTTCCGTGCGTTCACGCGCGGCCGCTGACGGAAGACCCGATGACACCCGCTCCGCCCTCCAACCGCCGCCTGGCCCTGCTGCTTGCCGGCCTGGCCATGTTCGGCCCGTTTTCGATCGACACCATCTTCCCGGCGTTCCTGCTGCTGGGCGAGCGGATGCAGGTCGACCAGGTGGCGGTGCAGCAGACGGTCAGCGTGTACCTGCTGTTCTACGGCCTGATGAGCCTGGCGCACGGCCCGCTGTCGGACGCGTTCGGCCGCCGCCGGGTGATCCTGGGCGGGCTGGTGCTGTTCATCGCCGCCTCGATCGGCTGCGCGCTGTCGCGCGACCTGACCACGCTGCTGGTGTTCCGCGCGCTGCAGGGCGTGACCGCCGGCGTGGGCGTGATCGTGGGCCGCGCGGTGATCCGCGACCTGTACCACGGCGCCGACGCGCAGCGGCTGATGAGCCAGGTCTCGATGATCTTCGGCATTGCCCCGGCGATCGCGCCGATCATCGGCGGCTGGATCCTGCTCGGCGGTGGCGACTGGCCGCTGATCTTCTGGTTCCTGGTGGCGTTTGCGCTGGTGCTGCTGGCAGCGACCGGCAAGTGGCTGCCGGAAACCCACCCGGTGGAAGCGCGCACGCCGCTGTCCACCGGGGCGCTGCTGCGCAGCTATGTGCAGATGGGTACCAACCCGCGCCTGCTGCGCCTGGCTGCGGCCGGTGCATTCAATTTCTCGGGCATTTTCCTGTACATCGCCTCGGCACCGGTGTTCGTGATGCAGCACCTGCAGCTGGGCGAGGGTGGCTTTGCCTGGCTGTTCATTCCCACCATCGGCGGCATGACCATGGGCTCGTTCCTGTCCGGCCGCATGGCCGGGCGGATGACCGCCGCGCGCCAGGTCGGGATCGGTTTCAGCCTGTGCGCGGTATCGGCGCTGGTCAACCTGGCCTACGTGGCGGCCGTGGGCCAGATCGCGCTGCCGTGGGCGGTGCTGCCCATCTTCATCGGTGGCGTGGGCATGGCGCTGATCTTCCCGATCCTGGCGCTGGCGGTGCTGGACATGTACCCGCACCAGCGCGGGCTGGCCTCGTCGATGCAGATGTTCCTGCAGCTGATGATCAACACCGTGGTGGCCGGGGTGGTGTCGCCGCTGCTCAGCCATACGCCGCTGCACCTGGCGCTGGGCTATGCCGGTTTCTTCGCCATCGGCGCCAGTTTCTGGTTCTGGGAGCGCCGCTGCGAGCGCCGCCGCGAGGCCCTGGCCGGCCTGGCCTGAGCCGGTGCGTTATCCTTTCCCCATCTGTTGAAGTCCGGAAGTCCCGCTGATGTCGACCACCTCCAAGCTGCGCCGTGACCTGCGCAAGCGCCGCGAAACCGAAGCGGCCAACCGTGAAAAGGCCAATGCGTCGCCGGTGGAGCCACATGCCGAACTGCGCGACCAGCAACGCACGCTGCTGGCCGGCGTGGTGCGCCGCGATGGCGAATGGGTGCTGGGCATGGACGGCCGCATCGCCGGCCAGACCCCCAGTGCCGCCCGCGTGCTGGCGCTGATCATGCAGGCCGCCGAGCTGCACGAACGCCAGGGCACCCCGGTGCGCCTGGTGTATTCGGATGCATTGAAAGACGCCGCGCACGCCGAAGCCAAGGCCGACGGCAAGGATTTCGAGCAGTTCAAGGCGGAACTCGCGGCTTCCCTGAAACCCAAGGCGTAGAGCCACGCCCTGCGTGGCTGCGCCATACCGCGCGCGCTCGCAGCAGACGCGGCTGCCGGTGAATCGAGTGCCGGGCCCCCATACCCTTTCCGGCGAATGTCCCCCGGCGTCGGCCAGAGGCCGACACCTCCTCCTTTACTTCGCCTCCAAGGGTATGGGGG
>NZ_JASCOP010000058.1:0-24366 GCF_029959395.1 Stenotrophomonas sp. PS02300 | reverse complement strand
GTTATCAAGAATGGGGTCACGACCAACGGTCGTGACCTACCGGCAAATCACCCACGACCGGCGGTCGTGGCCTACCCGGCGATTACAACAAAATTGGCAATAAAAAACCGCCCGGAGGCGGCTTTTTATTCAGGCAGGTCGCGACCGGTGGCCGTGACGCCCTAAAGGCTCAGCGCTGGCGAGCCTTGAAACGCGGGTTCGACTTGCAGATCACGAAGATCTTGCCGCGACGACGGACGACCTTGCAGTCACGGTGGCGGGACTTGGCCGACTTCAGGGAAGACAGGACTTTCATTGCATACCTCGGCGTAAACGTGGATTCGGTTGGAGCGCGGCCGCGATATGCAGATGACAATCGGCAGGTGACGCCCGTTCAAGCCCGCCATTCTACCGGGCTTTTTTCCATCCTTTCAAGTGCTTGCACTAAAAATGTCTTGGACGGGGCCGGGCAGGGGCTAGAATGGGGGGTCAAATCCACAGGGAACCCCATGAACCAGCCTTCTCCCGTGCTCACCATCGACGGCCCGTCCGGGGCCGGCAAGGGGACCGTCAGCCGCATTGTCGCACGCCGGCTGGGCTGGCATTACCTGGATTCGGGCGCCCTGTACCGCGCCGTGGGCGTAGCCGCCAGCTGGGCCGATATCGACACCTCCGACGCCTCGGCGCTGGTCCGCTGCACCTTCGACACCCATGTCCGCTTCGTCGAGGCCGACGACGGCAGCCTGCGTGTCATCGTCAATGAGACTGACGCCACCGACGAGCTGCGGCTGGAAACCACCGGTGCCCTGGCCTCGGCCATTGCCGCCATTCCCGAGGTCCGTGCTGCCCTGAAGGAGCGTCAACGCGCATTCAGGGTTCTCCCCGGGCTGGTGGCCGACGGCCGCGACATGGGGACCGTGATCTTCCCCGATGCCCCATTCAAGGTCTTCCTGACGGCCAGTGCCGAAGAGCGCGCCGAGCGCCGGCATAACCAGTTGAAAGACAAGGGGGTTTCTGTTAACTTTGATGACCTCCTGCGCGAGATCATGGCCCGCGACGCCCGTGATGCACAGCGCACAGTGGCGCCCCTGAAGCCGGCAGACGATGCCGTCGTCATCGACACCAGTGGTATCGGCATCGACGAAGTCGTTGCCAAGGTACTGGATCTGCTTCCGGTTTCGGGTGCCTGATCCGTTGCAAGGAGGCCGCCAATCCATCGGCGGTAGTCGCACCAGCGCAATGCAGTAAAAGCTCCGTCCCGCAATGATGCGTGGCGGTTTTCCTACTTCACACACGACCTGCGTTTCCGGGGTCGACCAACAGGCGGGCAGTAAACGGAACCCTCGCGGGGACCAATGCCCATGTGTCCAACAGAGTAAATCTAATGACCGAATCATTTGCCGAACTGTTTGAAGCCAGCCAGGCCAATCTGGCCAAGCTGAAGCCGGGCGCCATCGTCAGCGGTGTTGTCGTTGAAGTCCGCGGCGACGTCGTGGTGATCAACGCCGGCCTGAAGTCCGAAGGCATCGTGCCGATCGAACAGTTCCGTAACGACGCCGGCGAAATCGACGTCGCCGAAGGCGATGTCGTCAAGGTCGCCCTCGACTCGATCGAGAACGGCTTCGGTGAAACCGTCCTGTCGCGCGAGAAAGCCAAGCGCGCCATGGTGTGGGACGAGCTGGAAGAAGCCCTGGAAAAGAACGAAACCATCACCGGCCGCATCAGCGGCAAGGTCAAGGGTGGTTTCACCGTGGACATCAAGGATGTCCGCGCGTTCCTGCCCGGTTCGCTGGTGGATGTGCGCCCGGTGCGCGACCCGGCCTACCTGGAAGGCAAGGAGCTGGAATTCAAGCTCATCAAGCTGGACCGCAAGCGTAACAACGTCGTGGTCTCGCGCCGCGCTGTCGTCGAAAGCGAGCACTCGGAAGAGCGCGAGCAGCTGATGGACAAGCTGCAGGAAGGCGCGATCCTGAAGGGTGTCGTCAAGAACCTGACCGATTACGGCGCATTCGTGGACCTGGGCGGCATCGACGGCCTGCTGCACATCACCGACATGGCCTGGAAGCGCGTGCGCCATCCGTCCGAAGTCGTGAACGTCGGCGACGAGCTGGACGTGCGCGTGCTGAAGTTCGACCGCGAGCGCAACCGCGTTTCGCTCGGCCTGAAGCAGCTGGGCGAGGATCCGTGGGACAACATCGCCCGTCGTTACCCGGCCAACAGCCGCGTGTTCGGCAAGGTCTCCAACGTCACCGATTACGGCGCGTTCGTCGAGATCGAGCCGGGCGTCGAAGGCCTGGTGCACGTCTCCGAGATGGATTGGACCAACAAGAACGTCAACCCGTCCAAGGTTGTGCAGGTCGGTGACGAAGTTGAAGTCATGGTCCTGGACGTCGACGAGGAGCGTCGCCGCATCTCGCTGGGCATGAAGCAGGTTGCCGCCAATCCGTGGGAAACCTTCGCTGCCATCCACAAGAAGGGCGACAAGGTGTCGGGCCAGATCAAGTCGATCACCGACTTCGGCATCTTCATCGGCCTGGACGGCGGTATCGACGGCCTGGTGCACCTGTCCGACATCAGCTGGAACACCACCGGCGAAGACGTGGTCCGCAACTTCAAGAAGGGCGACAACCTGGACGCCGTCGTCCTGGCCGTCGATCCGGAGCGCGAGCGCATCAGCCTGGGCGTCAAGCAGCTGGAGCAGGATCCGTTCGGTCAGTACATGGCTGCCAACCCGAAGGGTTCGAAGGTCGAAGGCGTGGTCAAGGAAGTGGACGCCAAGGGCGCTACCATCGAACTGGCTGACGGCATCGAAGGTTACGTCTCGGCTCGTGACGTTGCCAACGAGCGCGTCGACGACGCGACCCAGTTCCTGAAGGTCGGCGACAAGGTTGAAGCGAAGTTCGTGGGCATGGATCGCAAGGGTCGTACCCTGCAGCTGTCGATCAAGGCCAAGGACGACGCGGAAATGCGCGAAGTGCTGGAGGAATACCAGTCCTCTTCGGCTTCCAGCGGCACCACCCAGCTCGGCGCGCTGCTGCGTGCCCAGCTGAACGGCAACAAGTCCGAGTAATCGGCCTTACCCGTAGCAGTAGTTTCCTGGACGGCCCGGACAATTGTCCGGGCCGTTTCAGGGTTTGAGACCCTCGACGCGAGTCCGCAATGACCAAATCCGAGTTGATCGAAATCCTGGCGCGCCGACAGGCGCATCTGAAGTCGGACGATGTCGATCTGGCGGTGAAGTCGTTGCTGGAAATGATGGGCGGGGCGCTGGCCGGCGGGGATCGCATCGAGATCCGCGGGTTCGGCAGTTTTTCGTTGCACTACCGGCCGCCGCGGCTGGGGCGCAACCCCAAGACCGGGGAATCGGTCGCACTGCCGGGCAAGCATGTCCCGCATTTCAAACCGGGCAAGGAACTCCGTGAGCGCGTAAGCGCCGTGGTACCGCTGGAAAGCGATCCGGCCTGAGGTACTCTTGACCCCTGAGGGAATGGGAGCTACCACAATGAAAGTCGCACGCCTGTTGATCCTGCTGGCCGTCCTGGTGGCCGGGCTCGTCATCGGTGCCCTCAATTCGCAGGACATGACCCTCAACCTGGGGTTCACTGCCATCCATTCCAGTACCGGCCTGGCCATTACCGTGGCCCTGTTGACCGGTGCGATCATCGGCGCCGGGCTGGTCCTGGTGGGCCTGGTGGTTCCGTTGTATTCCCGACTGCGCAAGGCGCAGAAAGCGGCTCCGGCCGCCGCCCCCGTGGCATCTTCTTCTTCACCTTTCGACGGACGTTGAGCGCCGATGGAATTTGTATCTGAGTGGTTCTGGTTTTTCCTGTTCCTGCCGCTGGCAGCGGTGTCCGGCTGGGTGATCGGCCGGCGCGGTGGCCAGCGCCATGGTGACAACCAGGTCAGCCATCTTTCCAGCACCTACTTCCGTGGCCTGAACTACCTGCTCAACGAGCAGCCCGACAAAGCCATCGAACTGTTCCTGCACATTGCCGAGCTGGACAAGGAAACCTTCGAGACCCAGGTCGCGTTGGGCCACCTGTTCCGCCGCCGTGGCGAGGTTGACCGCGCCATCCGCCTGCACCAGGGGCTGGTCAACCGTACCGACCTGAGCGATGCACAGCGCGTGCAGGCCCTGCTGGCGCTGGGCGAGGACTACATGAAGTCCGGCCTGCTCGACCGTGCTGAAACGGTCTTTACCGAGCTGGCCCAGATCGACCAGCGCGCCCCGCAGGCGCTCAAGCACCTGATCGGCATCTACCAGGCCGAACGCGACTGGGAAAAGGCGATCGACAACGCCACCCGCTACGAAGAAGTCACCGGCGAGCCGATGGGCAAGCTGGTGGGGCAGTTCGAGTGCGAACTGGCCGAGCGCTTCCGGGGTGCCGGCAAGATCGATGAAGCCCGCGCGGCCATTGCCCGTGCCTACCAGGCCGATGCGATGTCGGTGCGTGCCGGCATCATCGAAGGACGCCTGGAAACCGATGCCGGCAATGCCGAAGCGGCCGTGCGTGCGTTCGAGCGTGCCGCCCGCAACGACCCCGAATACCTGCCCGAGGTGCTGCAGCCGTTGATGCAGAACTACCGCAAGGTGGGCGACCTGGGCGGGGCGCGTGCGTTCCTGTCGGAAATGACCGAGCACTATCGCGGCATCGCCCCGGTGCTGGCCCTGACCCAGCTGATGGAAGAGCAGGAGGGCGTGGCCCCGGCGCGCGCCTACCTCGGCCGGCAGCTGAAGGATCGCCCGTCGGTGCGCGGCGAGTCGGCCTTGATCGACCTGACCCTGGCCGAAGGTGCCGATTCCACCGCCACCCTGCACGACCTCAAGCACATCACCGACCAGTTGCTGGTCCGCAATCCGGCCTACCGCTGCACGCGCTGCGGCTTCGGTGCGCGCACCCACCACTGGCAATGCCCCAGCTGCAAGGAGTGGGGCACGGTCAAGCCACTGCTGAACTACGCGGTGCTCTGAGCCATGCCGGCGGTGTGGTGGATGGGACTGCCGGCCGTGCTGGCAGTGGCGGCGGCGCTCACCTGGTGCGCCCGCCTGTACGCGCTGCGGCGCAAGCTGTTCGACCAGCCGGGGGAGCGCCGCAGCCATGTGGTGGCGACCCCGCGCGGGGGTGGCATCGCCATCGTGGTGACCCTGCTGCTGGCCTTGGCCGTGGCGGCGATCGCCTGGCCGACCGCCCGGATGCCGTTGCTGGTGTCGGGGCTGGGCCTGGTGCTGGTGGCCGGGATCGGCTGGTGGGACGACCATCGGCCGCTGCCGGCCGTGCGCCGGTTGCTGGTCCACCTGCTGGCCGCCAGCCTGCTGGCGGGGCTGGTCTGGGACGCGACAGGCAACCCCTGGCAGGCCCTGTTGGCACTGCTCTTCACGACATCCCTGATCAACATCTGGAATTTCATGGATGGGATCAACGGGATCGCGACCAGCCAGGCCATCCTGGCGGGTGGCGCGTTCGCGCTTGTCCTGCCGGGACCCCTGGCCTTGGCCGGTATTGTCCTGGCGTTGGCCTGCCTGGGCTTCCTGCCGTTCAATTTTCCGCGTGCAAGAATCTTCATGGGCGACGTGGGCAGCGGGGCGCTAGGCTATGCCGTCGCAGCCCTGGTCTGCCTGGCCAGCGTGGCCACCGACGTTTCCTGGCTGCTGCTGCTGGTGCCCCTGACCGCGTTCCTCGTGGACGCAGGCTTCACACTGCTTTCGCGCATGCTGTCGGGGCAAAGATGGATGGAGCCCCACACCCAGCATCTTTATCAGCGTGCCGTCAAAAGTGGTGCAACGCACACTTCGGTTACCGGGTCGTATTTTGTTTTTGGTCTGTTCAGTATTACAGTGTTTAATGCTTGCACGTACTTGCAGCCGAGGTGGGAGGCTGCCGTGGCCCTAGCGTGGATATTCTGCGCCAGCGGTCTTTGGCTACTCCTGCGCAAGGGAATGCGCCACTAGAAGGATTGTTTGGTTTATGACGCCTTGGCAGGACCGTTTCACGAGTCTGCTTCCCCGTGCCGCCATCGTGGCCCACGACCTCTTCATGGTCTGGGCGTGCTGGCAGTTGCTGCATGCCGGCCGCTATTCGATGCTGGCCGATGCCCCCTCGTTGCCGCTGTGGAACATCGACACCTCGCTGGTGCTGGTGATCCAGGCCATCGTGTTCTGGCGCGTGGGCCTGTACCGCGGCCTGTGGCGGTTCGCCAGCGTGGCCGACCTGCTGCACATCTTCAAATCCAGCTTCATCGGGTTGCTGGCCATCGTGGTGGTGCTGGCCTACAAGCGCTTCAATGGCGTGCCGATGTCGGTACTGGTGATCTATCCGTTCGCGCTGTCGGCCCTGCTGGGCGCGCCGCGCCTGCTGTACCGGGCATGGAAGGACTACCAGGCGCTGCAGTCGGATGCGACCGCGCGCCGGGTGCTCATCCTGGGCGCCGGCCAGGCCGCCGAAGCGCTGGTGCGTGACCTGCGCCGGTCGGGCGATTTCGAACCGGTCGGCCTGCTCGACGATGCGCCGCACCTGCAGGGGGCCAAGCTGCAGGGCCTGCCGATCCTGGGCACGCTGGACGATGCCGCCTCAGTGGTACGCGAAACGGCGGCCAAGCTGCTGGTGATTGCCATCCCCTCGCTGGATGCCGCCGGCATGCAGCGGGTAGTGGCCATCTGCGAAAGCACCGGAGTGCCGTTCCGCATGGTGCCCAAGCTCAACGACGTACTGCTGGGCCACTCGCTGCCCGGTGAGCTGAAGGAAGTGGCGATCGAGGACCTGCTGGGGCGCAAGCCGATCCTGCCGGACTGGTCGCTGATCCGCGGCTGGCTGGGCGGGCGCACCGTGCTGGTGACCGGCGCCGGTGGTTCGATCGGTTCGGAGCTGTGCCGCCAGTGTGCGCGCCACGGGGCAGGGCGGGTCGTGCTGCTGGAAATGAGCGAGCTGCTGCTGCTCACCATCGAAGCCGAACTCAAGCGCAGCTTCCCCGACCTGGTGGTGGAGGCGGTGCTGGGTGACTGCGGCGACCCGGCGGTGATCCGCCATGCCTTGTCGCTGTCGCAGGTGGATGCGGTGTTCCATGCGGCGGCCTACAAGCAGGTGCCCGTGCTGGAGCGGCAGCTGCGCGAAGCGGTCCGCAACAACATCCTGTCCACCGAAACGGTGGCGCGGGCCTGCGTGGAAGCGCGGATCGAACATTTCGTGTTCATCTCCACCGACAAGGCGGTCGACCCGGTCAATGCGCTGGGTGCCAGCAAGCGCTACGCCGAGATGATCTGCCAGAGCCTGGACCAGAAGACCAGCCACACCCGCTTCGTCACCGTGCGCTTCGGCAACGTGCTGGCCTCGGCCGGCAGCGTGGTGCCGGTGTTCCGCGAACAGATCCTCAAGGGCGGGCCGGTCACGGTCACCGACCCGGAAGTGACCCGCTACTTCATGACCATCCCCGAAGCCTGCCAGCTGATCCTGCAGGCGGCGGCGTCGGCCTCGCACGGGGCGATCTATACGCTCGACATGGGCGAGCCGGTGCCGATCCGGGTGCTGGCCGAGCAGATGATCCGCCTGGCCGGCAAGCAGCCGTACAAGGACATCGCGATCATCTATACCGGTCTTCGTCCTGGCGAGAAGCTGCACGAGACCCTGTTCTATTCGGACGAGGACTACCGCCCGACCGCGCATCCCAAGATCCTGGAGGCCGGCGTGCGCACCTTTGCCCGCGAGCAGGTGCTGGGCAACGTGCCGCGGCTGCGCGAGGCGATCGCCAATTACGATACCGATGCCATCAACAGCATCCTGTTCGCGACCATGCCGGAATTTGCGCCGTTGCAACAGGAATCTCACGTCGAGTCGGCTAAGGTGCTTCCCTTTCCGGCACGAGAGGCCAACAGGCTGTGACGAACAAGCGTATTCGCAAGGCGGTTTTCCCGGTGGCGGGACTGGGCACCCGGTTTCTTCCCGCAACCAAGACGGTTCCCAAGGAAATGCTGCCGATCATCGACCGGCCGCTGATCCAGTACGCCGTGGATGAGGCGATCGAAGCAGGCTGCGACACCCTGATCTTCGTCACCAATCGCTACAAGCACGCGGTGGCCGACTACTTCGACAAGGCCTATGAGCTCGAGCAGAAGCTCGAGCGCGCGGGCAAGACCGAGCTGCTGGAACTGGTGCGCAACGTGCTGCCGGAAGGCGTGCGCGCGGTGTTCGTGACCCAGGCCGAAGCGCTGGGCCTGGGCCATGCGGTGCTGTGCGCCAAGTCCGTGGTGGGCGACGAGCCGTTCGCGGTGCTGCTGCCGGACGACCTGATCTGGAACCGCGGCGACGGCGCGCTGAAGCAGATGGCCGATCTCAACCAGGCCACCGGCGCCAGCGTGATCGCGGTTGAAGACGTCCCGCACGAGAACACCGCCAGCTACGGCATCGTGGCGACCGAGGCCTTCGACGGCCGCAAGGGCCGCATCGCGCAGATCGTGGAAAAGCCCAAGCCCGAGGACGCGCCGAGCGACCTGGCCGTGGTCGGCCGCTACGTGCTCAGCCCGAAGATCTTCGAGCTGCTCGAAGCCACCGGCAAGGGCGCGGGCGGTGAGATCCAGCTGACCGACGCCATCGCCGAGCTGCTGAAAACCGATGAGGTCAACGCGTACCGGTTCGAAGGCACCCGCTTCGATTGCGGTACCCACCTGGGCCTGGTGGAAGCCACCATCCGCTTCGCGCTGGAAAGCCACAAGCTGGGCAAGCCGGCGCGCGAGAAGCTGGCACAGATGCTGGCTGAAGACGAGGGCTGACCCTCCCGTCCAATGCACGCGCATGAAAAAGGCGACCCCAACGGGTCGCCTTTTTTGTTTCTCTGTCCGCCTACCAACGGTAGGCGGCTACCTCTTCTGGCCGGTAGGTACCGACCGTTGGTCGGTACCTGGATTCCGGATTACAACGACTCGAAAATACCCGCTGCGCCCATGCCGGTGCCGATGCACATGGTGACCATGCCGTACTTCTGCTGGCGACGGCGCAGGCCGTGCAGCAGGGTGGCGGTACGGATCGCACCGGTGGCGCCCAGCGGGTGGCCCAGGGCGATGGCGCCGCCCAACGGGTTGACCTTGGACGGGTCCAGGCCGCAATCGCGGATCACCGCCAGCGACTGCGCGGCGAAGGCTTCATTGAGCTCGATCCAGTCCAGCTGGTCCTGGGTCAGGCCGGCCTGCTTGAGCGCCTTGGGAATGGCCGCGATCGGGCCGATGCCCATCACTTCCGGGCGCACGCCGGCGACCGAGAAGCTGACGAAGCGGGCCAGCGGCTTCAGGCCGTAGTCCTTGACCGCCTGTTCCGATGCCAGCAGCACCGCACCGGCACCGTCGCTCATCTGCGAGGAGTTGCCGGCGGTCACCGTGCCACCGAACTGGCCGTTGCGGAATACCGGGCGCAGCTTGGCCAGGCCTTCGGCGGACGAGTCCAGGCGCGGGCCTTCGTCGGTGTCGACGATGCGGTCGCGGGTGATGATGCGGCGGCCGTCGGCCAGGTCCGGCTGGCGGGTGCGCACATCGTACGGGCTGATCTCATCCTTGAAGTCGCCGTTCTGGATCGCGGCGATGGCCTTCTGGTGCGAGGCCAGCGCGAACGCATCCTGCTCTTCGCGGGAGACCTTCCATTCCTCGGCGACCTTCTCGGCGGTGATGCCCATGCCGTAGGCGATGGCCACGTGGTCGTTGTCGAACACGCTTGGTGCCATCGCGATCTTGTTGCCCATCATCGGCACCATCGACATCGATTCGGTGCCGCCGGCCAGCATCAGGTCGGCGTTGCCCAGGCGGATCTGGTCGGCCGCCATCGCCACGGCCTGCAGGCCGGACGAGCAGAAGCGGTTGACGGTCTGGGCGGCGATGGTGTCCGGCAGGCCGGCCAGCAGCACGCCGATGCGCGCCACGTTCATGCCCTGCTCGGCTTCGGGCATGGCGCAGCCGATGATGGCGTCATCGATGCGGTTGACGTCGATGCCCGGCGCCTGCGCGACCACGGACCTGAGCACGTGGGCCAGCATGTCGTCGGGACGGGTATTGCGGAACACGCCCTTGGGCGCCTTGCCAACCGGGGTACGGGTGGCGGCGACGATGTAGGCGTCCTGGATTTGCTTGGTCATTGTGGTGGTCTCTTATAGGTCAGTTGCGCAGCGGCTTGCCGGTCTTGAGCATGTGCGCGATGCGGGCCTGGGTCTTTTCCTGCTGGGCCAGCTCGACGAAGTGCTTGCGCTCCAGGGTCAGCAGCCACTCTTCGTCCACCAGCGTGCCGCGGTCCACTTCGCCACCACACAGCACGGTGGCGATGCGCACGGCGATTTCGTAGTCGTACGGGCTGATGAAGCGGCCCTCGAGCATGTTCACCAGCATCATCTTGAAGGTGGCGATACCCACGTCACCGGCCACCTGGATGCGGCGGGCCGGCATCGGCGGACGGTAGCCGCCTTCGGCCAGCGCCTGCACTTCGGCCTTGGCGATGTGCAGCGCTTCGAAGCTGTTGAACACCACCTTGTCGGTGGCGCGCATCAGGCCCAGTTCCTTGGCGTTGACCGCCGAGTTGGAGACCTTGGCCATGGCCACGGTTTCGAAGGTCTTCTTCAGTTCGGCGAACACATCACCGCCCGGGCCGGCGGCCTGGGAGGCGCGCACCGCCAGTTCCTTCAGGCCACCACCGGCGGGCAGCAGGCCAACGCCGGCTTCCACCAGGCCGATGTAGCTTTCCAGGGCGGCCACGCTCTTGGCGCTGTGCATCTGGAATTCGCAGCCGCCACCCAGGGCCAGCCCGCGCACGGCGGTCACCACCGGCACCAGCGCGTACTTGATCGCCTGGCTGGTGCGCTGGAAGTTGTGCACCATTTCTTCGAACTGGTCGACCTTGCCGGCCTGCAGCAGGCCGAGCGCGCCGGCCAGGTCGGCACCGGCGGAGAAGGGTTCCTTCTGCTGCCAGATCACCAGGCCCTTGAAGCCCTGCTCGGCGCGCTTGATCGCTTCCTGCAGGCCGTTGAGCACGTGGTCGGAGACGGTGTTCATCTTGGTCTTGAAGCTGACCACGGCGATGCCGTCGCCGTCGTGCCACATGCGCACGCCGTCGTTCTCGAACACGGTTTCGCCCGGGCTGAAGGTTTCGCCCAGCAGCGGATCCGGGAAGCGCTGGCGCTGGTACACCGGCAGCGCCGAACGCGGCAGCTTGGCGTTGCGGGTCGGGCTGTAGCTGCCTTCGGCGGCGTGCACGCCGTCCCGGCCATCGAAGACCCAATCCGGCAGCGGGGCGTTGCTCATGCTCTTGCCTGCCACGATGTCATCGGCGATCCACTGCGCGACCTGCTTCCAGCCGGCGGCCTGCCAGGTTTCGAACGGGCCCAGCGACCAGCCGTAGCCCCAGCGGATGGCCAGGTCGACGTCGCGCGCGGTTTCGGCAATGTCGGCCAGGTGGTAGGCGCTGTAATGGAACAGGTCGCGGAAGGTCGCCCACAGGAACTGCGCCTGCGGGTGCTGGCTCTCGCGCAGCTTGGCGAACTTCTCGGCCGGGTTCCTGATCTTCAGGATCTCGACCACTTCCGGCGCGGCGGTGCGATCGGCAGCACGGTAGTCCTGCTTTTCCAGGTCCAGCACCACGATGTCCTTGCCGACCTTGCGGAAGATGCCGGCGCCGGTCTTCTGGCCCAGTGCACCCTTGGCGATCAGCGCGTCCAGCCACTTCGGCGAGGCGAAGTACTGGTGCCACGGGTCGTTGGGCAGGGTGTCGCCCATGGTCTTGATGACGTGGGCCATGGTGTCCAGGCCGACCACGTCGGAGGTGCGGTAGGTGGCCGACTTCGGGCGACCGACCAGCGGGCCGGTCAGGCCATCGACTTCATCGAAGCCCAGGCCGAACTGCTGGGTGTGGAAGATGGTGGACAGGATCGAGAACACGCCGATGCGGTTGCCGATGAAGTTCGGGGTGTCCTTGGCGTACACCACGCCCTTGCCCAGGGTGGTGACCAGGAAGCTTTCCAGGCCTTCCAGCACGGCGGCGTCGGTGGTGGTGGCCGGGATCAGCTCGGCCAGGTGCATATAGCGCGGCGGGTTGAAGAAGTGCACGCCGCAGAAGCGGTGGCGCAGCTGTTCGGGCAGCACGTCGGCGAGCTTGTTGATGCCCAGGCCGGAGGTGTTGGAGGCCAGCACGGCATGATCGGCCACGAACGGGGCGATCTTCTTGTACAGGTCCTGCTTCCAGTCCATCCGTTCGGCGATGGCTTCGATGATCAGGTCGCAGTCGCGCAGCTGCTCCAGGCCGGTTTCATAGTTGGCCGGGGTGATCGCTTCGGCGTACGACTTGCTGGCGAGCGGGGCGGGGCTGAGCTTGCCCAGGTTGGCGATGGCCTTGAGCACGATGCCGTCGGCAGGACCTTCCTTGGCGGGAAGGTCGAACAGCACGGTGTCGACGCCGGCATTGGTCAGGTGGGCCGCGATCTGGGCACCCATGACGCCGGCACCCAGCACGGCGGCGCGGCGGACTAGCAGGGAATTGGACATGTCGATAAGCCTTTGTTGGTCTGGAAGCCGGGCAGGGCCCGGCTCTACGGGGGTGATATGGGGCCCGGCGTTACGGGGTGGCAAGGGGCGTCGCCGCAGCGGTGGTGGCCGCGCTGGCGCGGAAACCGGCTTCGGCGAAATGGATGAGTTCCTGGGCCGCATGGGCACGATGCGCCGCTTCGGTGACACCGGCGGGTCGCTTGATCAGCCCGAAGTCGGCCATGGCGTAGGTCAGCGCGCCGGCCAGGAAGTCCAGCCGCCAATACAGCTCTTCCTTGCTCAGGCCCGGCACGCTGGCGGCGATTGCCTTGCCGAACTCGCGCAGGACGTGGCCGTAGTGGTCGGAGAGGAACTTGCGCAGGTTGTCGTTCTTTTCCGCGTAGGCGCGGGCGATGACGCGGACGAACGCGCCCCCGGTCTGGCGGTCCTGGGCCATGGCCAGCGCCGGTTCGACGAACGCCGCCAGCACCGGGCGCAGTTGCCCCGGGTGGTCGCGCCGGGCGTTGTCCAGCTGCGCGAGGCGGGCGGCGGTCATCTCGTCCATGCGCCGGCGGAACACTTCGTTGACCAGGTTTTCCTTGGAGCCGAAGTGGTAGTTCACCGCGGCGATGTTCACATCGGCCTGGCTGGTCACCTGGCGCAGCGACGTCCCGGCGAACCCGTGCAGGGCGAACAGCTCCTCGGCAGCGCCGAGAATGCGGTCCTTGGTGGAGAAGTGGGCAGGTTTGGCCATGGGCGGGGCAGGGGTTCAATCAAACGATTGTTTGATATTAGACCTCGGCATCGCCGCTGGCATGCTGCGGCGCACAAGATGTTGCTGCCCGTTCATGCCTGCCAACCTGAACGGCGGGCTCCCCTTCACGGCGCAGGGCTGTGACGCAGGGCGTGGCAAGACGTACCCAGAGGTTGTAGAATCACGCCACGTATATAGGCTAAGCCCGCGTTTCGACGCGGGTTTTTTTCATGTTACTCTCGGGCTGATCAGTGGCCCGCCCAACGGAGAATTCCCATGGCGCTGGAGCGCACCCTTTCCATCATCAAGCCGGACGCCGTCGCCAAGAACGTCATCGGTGAAATCTACGCCCGCTTCGAAAAGGCTGGCCTGAAGGTCGTGGCTGCCAAGTACAAGCAGCTGTCGCGCCGTGAAGCCGAAGGCTTCTACGCCGTGCACAAGGAGCGTCCGTTCTTCAACGCGCTGGTCGAGTTCATGATCTCCGGCCCGGTGATGATCCAGGCGCTGGAAGGCGACAACGCCGTGCTGGCCCACCGCGACCTGCTGGGCGCCACCAATCCGAAGGACGCTGCGCCGGGCACCATCCGCGCCGACTTCGCCGATTCCATCGATGCCAATGCCGCCCACGGCTCGGACTCGGTCGAGAATGCCGCGATTGAAATCGCGTACTTCTTCGCCGCGACCGAAGTGGTCTCGCGCTGAGAGTAATGCCGTGAACGAGGTCGTACAGCCCAACGCCATCCCCATCGTGCTCGCCCAGGGCGCGCCGGTGGCCAAGCAGAACCTGCTCGACCTCGATCGCGAGGGATTGGAGCGCTTCTTCGCCGAGACACTCGGCGAAGCGCGCTACCGTGCCCACCAGGTGATGAAGTGGATCCACCACCACTACGTCACCGATTTCGACCAGATGACCGACCTGGGCAAGGCGCTGCGCAGCAAGCTGCAGCAGCATGCCGAAGTCCGCGTGCCGAACATCGTCTTCGACAAGCCGTCGGCCGACGGTACCCACAAGTGGCTGCTGGCCATGGGCACCGATGGCAAGAACGCGATCGAAGCGGTCTACATCCCGGATAAGAACCGCGGCACGCTGTGCGTGTCGTCGCAGGTGGGCTGCGCGCTGAACTGCACGTTCTGCTCCACCGCCACCCAGGGCTTCAACCGCAACCTCTCCACCGCCGAAATCATCGGCCAGGTGTGGGTGGCGGCGCGCCACCTGGGCAACATCCCGCACAAGCAGCGTCGCCTCACCAACGTGGTGATGATGGGCATGGGCGAGCCGTTGATGAATTTCGACAACGTCGTGCGCGCCATGAGCGTGATGCGCGACGACCTGGGCTACGGCCTGGCCAACAAGCGCGTGACCCTGTCGACCTCCGGCCTGGTGCCGCAGATCGACCGCCTGTCCGCCGAAAGCGATGTGTCGCTGGCGGTGTCGCTGCATGCGCCCAATGACGCGCTGCGCGAGACCCTGGTGCCGCTCAACAAGAAGTACCCGATCGTGGAGCTGATGGCCTCGTGCGCGCGCTACCTGCGTGCCAACAAGCGCCGCGAATCGGTCACCTTCGAATACACCCTGATGAAGGGCATCAACGACCAGCCCGAGCACGCCCGCCAGCTGGCGCGGCTGATGCGCCAGTTCGACAATGCCGTGCAGGCCTCGCATTCGGGCAAGGTCAACCTGATTCCGTTCAATCCGTTCCCCGGTACCCGCTATGAGCGCTCCGGTGATGCGGAGATCCGCGCCTTCCAGAAGATCCTGCTGGACCAGCAGGTGCTGACGATGGTGCGGCGCACCCGCGGCGACGACATCGATGCCGCCTGTGGCCAGCTCAAGGGCCAGGTGATGGATCGTACCCGCCGCCAGGCCGAGTTCAACAAAACGCTCCAGGATGGGAAAAACCGGGATGCCGCTGCCTGACCGCCGATTGCCAGCCGTTCTTTTCGTCGCGCTGGCACTCGCCGGGTGTGGCAACAAAGGCGTCAAACCCCCGACCGCACCCTTGGGCATCGCACCCGAATACGTGGCGCGCGACAACGCCGACACCCGTCGCCGGGTGAGCTACCAGGACCAGATGACATTGTCGGCCGAGGCGTTCCGCGCCGGGGCGATGGATGTTTCCGAGAAGCGCGCCAGGAGCGCGCTCAAGCTGGATGCGGGCCGGCCGGATGCCTACATCATGCTGGCGGCGCTGGCCAACCGGCGCGGTGACGATGCCGCAGCCGGTCCGCTGTTCCAGAAGGCGGCCGAGTTGGCGCCGGACAGCGGCGAAGTGCTCAACAACTATGGCGCGTGGTTATGTGGTCATGGCCGTGCCACCGAAGCGCTGCCGCTGTTCGACCGGGCCGTTGCAGCGCCGGGTTACCGCACGCCGGCCGCGGCGCTGGCCAACGCAGGCGGCTGTGCGCTTGATGCCGGCCAGCCCGAGCGCGCCGTGCGTGACCTGCGCCGGGCGCTGGCGCTGGATCCGGCCAACCCCTATGCGCTGGAGGCCATGGCCCGCAACGAACATGCCCAGGGCCGCTTTTTCGAGGCCCGGGCCTTCGTGCAACGGCGTCTTGCGGCTGCACCGGCCACACGTTCCGTGTTACAACTTGCCTCTCAAATCGAGGCGCAGCTTGGCGACACAGTGGCATCCGGTCGTTATCTGCAGCGAATTCGCGACGAATTTCCGCAGGATGCGGCTCCTAATTCCCGGGGTTGAAGCATTGTGATTGATGACCAGACTGTGAACGCTTTTGATACTGCGGCCGGCTGTGGAGCGCGTCTCCGGCAGGCGCGGGAAGCGGCAGGACTGACGCTCGAAGCAGTGGGGCAGCAGTTGCGCATGCCGGTGCAGGTGGTGAAGTCACTGGAAGCCGAGCAGTGGGATCGCCTCGGTGCGCCGGTGTTCGTCCGCGGCCAGCTCAAAAGCTATGCGCGCCTGCTCAAGGTCGACCTGGGTGATGTGCTGGACCAGGCCCACATCGGGCCGGTGGTGCCGCCGCAGCTGGTCAGCCACACCCATACCCCGCGGGCCCGCCGTATCGCCGAGAGCCTCGGCCGTCGCGCCCTGTATGTCGGCATCACCGCCGTGCTGGCCGTGCCGGTGTGGTTCGCCACCCGCGGCCATTTCGACAGTGCCTCGACCACCCCCAATACCGCGTCGCTGGATGTGATTCCCGCCGCCGTACCGGTGGCAGGCACCGCGCCGGCTGCCCAGGCGACGCCGGTGGTGACGCCTGCGCCGTCGACGGCGCCGTCGGCCCCCTACCTGGCCTCGTTGACCCCGGTGCCCCGGCCCACGGCCGCCGCGCCGGCGCCGGCCGGTGCGCTCAGCCTGCAGTTCAAGGGCGACAGCTGGGTGGATATCGCCGCGCCCGATGGCAGCACCGTCGAGAAGGCCCTGATCAAGTCGGGCGAAACCCGCACCTTCAGCCCGGGCCAGGTCGCCCGCATGGTGCTCGGCAATGCGTCGGCGGTGGAGGTTCAGCAGGCCGGCACCATCATCGACCTTTCGCCCTACCAGCGAGCCAACGTGGCACGCTTTACGGTATCCTCTGACGGCTCCGTGGCTCCGGTTTCACACTGAGCCGCGTTTCCCGATTCATTTCGACAATCCAATTCAAACAGTCCCTCCTGACGGGCAGGGGCGAGAGTACGCATGGCGATCGACGACCTGCTCGACGAGCACGAACAAAGTGAACGCGTCCGCAGCTGGCTGCGGAAGAATGGTGTCAGCATCATCGCCGGCGTGGCGATTGCCATCGGCGGCATCGCCGGCTGGCAGTGGTGGCAGAAAGAGCAGGGCAGCCACCTGGCGGGCGCCCACGGCGAGTACCAGGTGGTGCTCAAGCAGCTGCAGGACAAGAAGCTGGACGAAGCGGCCAAGGGCGTGAAGACGCTGGAAGGCGGCAAGGTCCAGGTCTACGGCGACCTGGCAGCGCTGCAGCTGGCCAAGGCGCAGGTCGATGCAGGCAAGAACGAGGAGGCCCTGGCCACCCTTCGTGCCATCAAGGCCGACCCGGAATACAAGGCTGCGATCGACCAGCGCATTGCGCGCCTGTTGATCGCCACCGGCAAGCACGATGAAGCCATCGCGCTGCTGGACGGTGCCACCGACAGTGCGAGCCTGGAAATCCATGGCGACGCCTTGATGGCGCTGGGCAAGCGTGACGAAGCCCGCGGGCAGTATGAGAAGGCGCTCAAGACGCTGGATGTGGCAGCGCCCCAGCGGCGCGTGCTGGAAACCAAAGTGATGGATGCCGGTGGCACCGTCACCGAGCCTGCGGAGTCGGTGTAATGAAGCAGATGGTCATGATCAAGCGCGTAGCCACCCTGGTGTTGATGGGCGTGGCGTTGTCCGGCTGCACCACCGTCAAGGGCTGGTTCGCCGGCAAGGACGCGGAGGCCAAGAAGGCGCTGGAACCGGCCGAGCTGGTCAAGTTCGAGCCGACCGCGAAGGTCGACCGGATCTGGAGCACCGGCCTGGGCAAGGGCGAGAAGCGCATCGGCGTTCGCCAGGGCCCGGTCGTGGCGGATGGCCGCGTGTACGCGGCCGCCATCACCGGCGGCGTGCATGCGCTGGACCTGCAGACCGGCAAGACGGTCTGGACCTACGAGCCGGCCAAGGTCAAGAAGCAGCCCAAGCTGCGCCTGTCCGGTGGCCCGGGCGTCGGCGAAGGCCTGGTGGTGATCGGTACGCTGGATGGCCAGGTCATCGCACTGGACGCCAACGACGGCAGCGAAAAGTGGCGCGCCAAGGTGCCGGGCGAAGTGATCGCCGCGCCGGCGATCGCCCAGGGCATCGTGTTCGTGCGCAGCAATGATGGCCGGGTGACCGCCCTGGATGCCGGCAACGGCACCCAGAAGTGGTTCAACCCGCGTGAGCTGCCCATGCTGACCGTGCGCGGCAACGCGCCGGTGGTGGCCGGCCCGGGCGTGCTGTTCATCGGCAACGATGACGGCAGCGTCTCCGCGCTGGGCATGCAGGACGGCCGCACCGTGTGGGACCAGATGGTCGCCAACGGCGAAGGCCGCACCGAGCTGGACCGCATGTCCGACGTGGACGGCGCCCCGGTGCTGGAAGGCAACACGCTGTTCGTGAGCAGCTTCAAGAACCAGACCATGGCGATCGAAGGCCCGACCGGCCGTCCGCTGTGGGCGCGTGATCATGGCGGCGCCGGTGGCGTGGCCCTGACCTCGGGCAATGTGATCGTCACCGACAACAAGGGCGGCGTGTTCGGCCTGGACAAGGCCAGCGGCAGCGCCATGTGGTCGCAGACGGGCCTGGCCCGGCGTTCGCTGACCGGGCCGGTCATCCACGGCGATTACGTTGTGGTCGGTGACTACAAGGGTTATCTGCACTGGTTGCGGACGGACAATGGTGAACTGGCCGCGCGCGCCAAGAGTGGCGGCGATGCCCTGCTGGCGCAGCCGGTGGTCGCCGATGGGATTCTGCTGGTGCAGAACGTTGATGGAAAGCTGACCGCATTCCGGTTGGCACAATAAGGAGTTACCGCGATGCTGCCCTTGGTCGCCCTGGTTGGACGGCCGAACGTCGGCAAGTCCACCATTTTCAATGCGCTGACCCGTACCCGTGACGCCCTGGTCCATGACCAGCCCGGCGTCACCCGGGATCGCAACTATGGTGTTTGCCGTCTGGACGAGGACAACCATTTCCTCGTCGTCGACACGGGCGGTATCTCGGAGGATGACGAAGGCCTGGCCGGCGCGACCGCCGACCAGGCGCGTGCTGCCGCCGGCGAAGCCGATCTGATCCTGTTCGTGGTGGATGCCCGTGACGGCACCTCCGCGCTGGATGACGAGATCCTGTCGTGGCTGCGCAAGCTGTCGCGGCCGACCCTGCTGTTGATCAACAAGATCGACGGCACCAACGAAGACACCGTGCGCGCGGAATTCGCCCGCTACGGGTTCAGCGAAATGCTGACCGTGTCCGCGGCCCACCGCCAGGGCCTGGACGACCTGCTTGAGGAAGTGGTCCAGCGCCTGCCTGAAGAGGGCAGCGGCGAGGAGATGGACAACGATCCGAACCGGATGCGCATTGCCTTCGTCGGCCGCCCCAACGTGGGCAAGTCGACCCTGGTCAACCGCATTCTCGGCGAAGAACGGATGATCGCCTCGGAAGTGCCCGGAACCACCCGCGACTCGATCGCGGTGGACCTGGAGCGTGACGGCCGCGAATACCGCCTGATCGACACCGCCGGCCTGCGTCGCCGGGGCCGGGTCGAAGAGGTGGTGGAAAAGTTCAGCGTCATCAAGACCCTGCAGGCCATCGAGCAGTGCCAGGTGGCCGTGCTGATGCTGGACGCCACCGAAGGCGTGACCGACCAGGACGCTACCGTGCTGGGCGCCGTGCTGGATGCCGGGCGTGCGTTGGTGGTGGCGATCAACAAGTGGGATGGCCTGACCGACTACCAGCGCGAACAGGCCGAAGCGCTGGTCTCGCGCAAGCTGGGCTTCGTGCCGTGGGCTGAAACGGTGCGCATCTCGGCCAAGCACGGCTCGGGCCTGCGCGAGCTGTTCCGTGCGATCCACCAGGCGCATGCCTCGGCGACCCACGAATTCAGCACCAGCGAAGTCAACAAGGCGCTGGAAATCGCCTACGAGACCAACCCGCCGCCGGCGATCCGTGGTCACGTCTCCAAGCTGCGTTACGTGCACCCGGGCGGCTCCAACCCGCCGACCTTCATCGTGCATGGCACGCGCCTGAAGGAACTGCCGGAGTCGTACAAGCGCTACCTGGAAAACTTCTTCCGCAAGCGTTTCAAGCTGATCGGCACGCCGGTGCAGTTCATCTTCCGCGAGGGTGCCAACCCTTACGAGGGCAAGAAGAACGTGCTGAGCGAACGGCAGATTGCCAAGAAGAAGCGCCTGATCAAGCACGTAAAGGGTCGGTAAGCGAACTCGACGGCGGCATAATGCGTTATGACCGCCGTCCCCGAGATCACTCCCGACCAGGCCCGCAAGCGCCTCACTGAAGGCGCCTTGCTGATCGATGTGCGTGAAGCGCACGAGCGCGCCACCGGCATGGCCGAGGGCGCACTCGGCATCGCGAAAGCGGAGCTCCAGGCAGATCCGTCTGCCCACCTCCCGTCATACGACCGCGAACTCATCCTGATCTGCCAGAGCGGCAAGCGCTCCCTGGAAGCGGCACAGGCGCTGGTCGAGCTCGGCTACACCCACATCGCCTCCGTCCACGGCGGCACCACCGCCTGGCGTGCTGCGGGGCTGCCGCTCGTGCGGCCGCTGCAGAGCGACGACGAGCGCGATTTCAACGAACGCTACTCACGCCACCTGCTGCTGCCGCAGGTCGGGGTTGCCGGCCAGCAGGCGCTGCTCGGCGCCCGGGTGCTGCTGCTGGGCGCTGGCGGCCTTGGCTCACCGGCGGCCTTCTACCTGGCCGCCGCAGGGGTAGGGCACCTGCGCATCGCCGATGACGACGTGGTGGACCGCAGCAACCTGCAGCGGCAGATCCTGCATACCGAGGCCAGCATCGGCGAGCCCAAGGTGCATTCGGCCCGCGAACGGCTGCTGGCGCTCAATCCCGGGCTGGACGTCGAAGCGGTGCAGGCGCGGGTGACCTCGGACAACATCGATGCGCTGCTCGACGGCGTGGACGTGGTGCTGGACGGGTCGGACAACTTCCCGCTGCGCTACCTGCTCAACGATGCCTGCATCCAGCACGCGATCCCGCTGGTTTACGGCGCGGTGGAGCGTTTCACCGGCCAGGTGTCGGTGTTCGACGCCGGCCGCCATCGTGGCCAAGCGCCGTGCTACCGCTGCCTGTTCCCGGAACCGCCACCGCCCGAGTTCGCACCGAATTGCGCCGAGGCCGGGGTGCTGGGCGTCCTGCCGGGCATGGTCGGCCTGCTGCAGGCCACGGAAGTGCTCAAGCTGCTGCTGGGTATCGGTGAACCGCTGGTGGGGCGGCTGCTGACCTTCGACGCACTGGGCATGCGGTTCCGCGAGATCCGCCTGGGGCCGGACCCCGCCTGCCCACTGTGTGCACCCGGCCGGGCCTTCCCGGGCTACATCGACTACGCCGCGTTCTGTGCGGGTCCGTAGGACGATATGGTTAATTACTGATCGATCGTTCCATTCCCGGCACGATCATGCGCACCTGCGTGCTATGTCCCTGCGTCAACTTGTCCTATCGTGATGGCTGCTCGGAGTTGCAAGGAACAGACCGCATGGCGGTGGAAGCAGGTGCCAGTGAACTGGTGAAAGTAGTCGCCCTGCTGGGTGCGGCAGTGGTGATGGTGCCGTTGTTCCGCCGGCTGGGATTGGGCTCGGTGCTGGGCTACTTCGCGGCCGGGTTGGCGATCGGTCCGTTCGGCTTCGGTTGGTTCTCCGATCCGCAGGCGATCCTGCATACGGCCGAACTGGGCGTGGTGATGTTCCTGTTCGTGATCGGACTGGAAATGCGGCCTTCGCACCTGTGGAGCCTGCGCAGGGAAATTTTCGGGCTGGGCACGCTGCAGATCGTGGTCTGCGGTGCCGTGCTCACCGGGGTGTGCATGCTGTTCGGGTTCCCACTGCCGGTGGCCTTCATCGGTGCGGCCGGTTTCGTGCTGACTTCCACCGCGGTGGTGATGCAGCTGCTGGCCGAGCGTGGCGATATCGCGCTGCCGTCCGGGCAGAAGATCGTCTCGATCCTGTTGTTCGAAGATCTGCTGATCGTGCCGCTGCTGGCGGTGGTCGCCTTCATGGCGCCAGTGCAGGCCGATGCCGGAACCGGCTCGCGCTGGATCAGCGTGGCCATCGCCGCCGGCGCGATCATCGGGCTGGTGCTGGTCGGCCGCTTCCTGCTCAACCCGCTGTTCCGCATCCTGGCTGCCGCCAAGGCGCGCGAGGTGATGACCGCCGCCGCATTGCTGGTGGTGCTGGGCGCTGCGCTGCTGATGCAGCTGGGCGGGTTGTCGATGGCGATGGGCGCATTCCTGGCCGGCGTGCTGCTCAGCGAATCCACCTTCCGCCACCAGATCGAAGCCGACATCGAACCGTTCCGCGGCATCCTGCTCGGGCTGTTCTTCCTCAGCGTGGGCATGGCGCTGGACCTCACCGTGGTGGCCAACAACTGGCCGCTGATCGTGTCCGGCGTGCTGGCCCTGATGCTGGCCAAGGCGGTGTGCATCTATGTGGTTGCGCGCATCCTGGGCAGCGACCACCGCCAGGCGCTGGATCGCGGCGTGGTGATGGCACAGGGCGGCGAATTCGCCTTCGTGCTGTTCTCGGCCGCGGCCACCGCCGGGGTGATCGGCATCGAGGTCAACGCCAACCTGACCGCCATCGTGGTGCTGTCGATGGCGCTCACCCCGCTGTTCGTGCTGCTGCACGACAAGCTGATGCCGGCGCGCGAGGTCTCGCTGGAAGGCGTGGACACCGCCGAGGGCATGTCCGGCAGCGTGCTGATGATCGGCTTCGGCCGCTTTGGCCAGGTAGCCAGCCAGTCGCTGCTGGCGCGCGACGTGGACGTGACCATCATCGACAACGACGTGGACATGATCCACAACGCCGAGCGCTTCGGCTTCAAGATCTATTACGGCGACGGCACCCGGCTGGACGTGCTGCATGCGTCGGGCGCGGCCACCGCGCGGGCCATCGCGGTGTGCGTCAACAACGCGCAGGATGCCGACCGCATCGTCGAGCTGGTCGCGCATGAGTTCCCGCAGGCCAAGCTGCTGGTGCGTTCGTTCGACCGCGAACATTCGCTGCGCCTGATCCATGCGGGCGTGGACTTCCAGATCCGCGAGACCTTCGAGTCGGCGCTGCTGTTCGGCCAGGCCGCGCTGGTGGAACTGGGGGCGGAGGAAGACGATGCACGCGACATCGCCGAGCAGATCCGCGAACGCGACGCCGAGCGTTTCGAGCTGGAGATGGCCGGCGGCGACCTGCGTGCCGGCGCCCACATGGTGTTCGGTACCGCGCTGCCCGGCGTGCCCACGCCGACCCCGTTCACCGCACCCAAGCGCAAGGCGCGCACCCTCAACGCGGATGAAGTGCCGGAAGAGGAATGACGCGCGTGAGCGCGACCGCAGCGTAGGGCCGGGCCATGCCCGGCTGCGATGGTGTTCGGCGGCACGTTAATCGGGGACAATACCCTTCCGCCGCCCCACGCCCCGCATTCGATGAACGATTCCGCCCCCCGTCATTCCGCCCGCATCCTGGACGGACGCCGCATCGCCGAAGACCTGCTGGACAGCCTGAAGGTGCGCGTTGACGCCCGCCTGGCCGCCGGTGGCAGCCGGCCGGGGCTGGCCGTGGTGCTGGTGGGCGGCGACCCGGCCTCGACCGTGTATGTGCGCAACAAGCGCCGTGCCGCCGAGAAGGTCGGGATCGAGGCGTTCGATTACGACCTGCCGGCCGGCACCGGCGAAGCCGAGCTGCTGACCCTGATCGACCAGCTCAATGCGGACCCCAAGATCCACGGCATCCTGGTCCAGCTGCCGCTGCCGGGCATCCCCGACGCCAGCCGCCTGATCCACCGGATCGACCCGCGCAAGGACGTGGACGGTTTCCACCCGGAGAACGTCGGCCACCTGGCCCTGCGCGAATTCGGCCTGCGCCCGTGTACCCCGCGTGGCATCACCACGCTGCTGGGCCACACCGACCAGCCGGTGCGTGGCCGCAACGCCACCATCGTGGGCGTGAGCAACCACGTGGGCCGGCCGATGGGCCTGGAACTGCTGATCGCCGGCTGCACCGTGACCAGCTGCCACAAGTTCACCCCTAAGGACGTGCTGGAGCAGTCGGTGCGCAACGCCGACATCCTGGTGGTGGCGGTAGGCCGCCCCGGCATCGTGCCGGGCGAGTGGGTCAAGCCGGGTGCGGTGGTGATCGACGTGGGCATCAACCGCCTGGACGACGGCCGCCTGGTCGGCGACGTGGGCTTCGAGGCGGCGGCCGAACGGGCCAGCTGGATCACCCCGGTCCCGGGTGGGGTAGGGCCGATGACGGTCGCTACCCTGATGCAGAACACGATCGAGGCCGCCGAAGCGTCCTGACGCAGGACCGCCGTGACGACCAGCGGTCGTCACCTACCGGCCGGCGACCGCATTGACCGGAGGCGGTAGCGCACGACCGTTGGTCGTGCGGCCCGTCCGCCGAACCGCTGCATGAACGCGCTGCGCCTGCGCGACACAGCGTCGCATC
>NZ_JASCOP010000057.1:0-24568 GCF_029959395.1 Stenotrophomonas sp. PS02300 | reverse complement strand
GAGCCACGCCCTGCGTGGCTGCGGGATGGTCGGCGCTGCCCAGCCACGCAGGGCGTGGCTCTACGGGTTTGCGTGCCGTCGTGTCTGGCAGCGCGTGGGTGGTGTTGCGGCGCTGGGCTCGTTCGGCCTGCAGCTGTTCGGTGTAACCGGCAACCGTCTGCCGCTGCGCCGGTGCGGTGTAGTGCTTGAGCGCGGCCTGCATCAACACCGTGCGCGCATCCTCGCCTTCGCCGTTGATCAGGATCACCACGCCCACCTTGCGGTCCGGCAGCAGCGCGAGCGAGGAATACATGCCCGACAGCGTGCCGGTGTGCGCGACCTTCCACTGCCCGTCCATGTCCGACAGGCGCCAGCCGTAGCCATAGGCGGAGAAATGCGCGTTGTCCCAGCGCCGCTGGCGTTCGCCTAGCGGCATGGGCATGTGCGCGGTCCAGAGCGCGCGGCGCTGGGTATCACTGAGCCACCCGGGCACGAGGCTGGGATCCAGCAGCACCTGCATCCAGCGGGTCATGTCACGCAGGCTGCAGCGGATGCCGCCGGCCGCCATCGAGGTCAAATCCGGCGCGATGTCGGTGTCGGCGTTGACGACCACGTTGCCGCCCTCGCGCGGGGCGTGCGGCTGGGCGACGTTGCCCACCTTCGCCAGCGACCACATGCCGGCCTGGCAGCGGCTCATGCCGAGCGGGATGAACACTTCCTCGCGCAGCAGCTGGTCATAGGGTTTGCCACCGGCAGCCGCCGCCACTTCACCGGCCACCACGTACATCAGGTTGTCGTAGGCGTAGCCGCTGCGGAAACTGGTGACCGGTTTGAGATGTTCCAGGCCGGCAATGATGTCGGCGCGGGTGAAGGCATTGGGTTCGGGCCAGAGCATCAGGTCGCCCGCGCCTAGGCCGAGCCCGCTGTTGTGGATGAGCAGGTCGCGGACCTGCATGTGTTCGGTGACCCACGGGTCGTGCATGCGGAACTGCGGCAGGTACTTCGTAACGGGGTCGTCCCAGGCCAGCAGGCCACGGTCGACCAGCCGCGCCAGGACTGCCGCAGTCATGGCCTTGCTGTTGGACGCGATCTTGAACAGGGTGTCGGCATCGATGGGCTCGCCGCTGCCGGCGCGGCGTTCGCCACGGGTGCCGGTGAATACCACCTGGCCATTGTCGACCACCGCCATGGCGATGCCCGGCAGGTGATGATGTTCGACGGTGCTGTCGAGCATCGGGGCGAACGGGGACGGGTCGGCTGCGGAAGCTGGCATTGCGATTGCCAGGCCGAGCGAGAAAAGCAGCGTTGTCGGGTGTATCGGGTGGAGGTGCATGGCATCAGCAGGTGTAAGCGGGGGACGGACTGCCGTCCCCCGCGCTGTCGATCAGAAGTTCCAGGTCACCATCAGCTGGGTGTAGCGCGGGGCCTGCCAGCGCGTGCCGGTGTTGAAGGTGTTCTCGCGGTACTGGCCCGGCTGGGCTTCGTAACGCTGGTGGACGTTGATGACGGTCTGGTTGTTGAACAGGTTGAACACCGACAGCCGGGCGCTCAGGTCGATACCCTCCACCGGCAGGCGCCAGGTGACATTGGCGCCCATGGTCCAGGTCCACGGCAGGCGACCATAGGCACCGCGCGGGGTGTATTCGAACTGGCGCTGGTCGTACGGGCCCGAGCAGTTGGCCACGCACAGCCAGCCGGTGCCACCGCCGCCGCTTTCGTTGGAGGTGCTGCCGCCGGCCACGGTGTCGTTGGGCCACATCACGCCGAACGCGGTGATCGGGCCACCGGACTGCACCTGGAGCGTGGTGCCGAACGACCACTGTTCATTGAGCGCATACGCGGCGCGCAGCTTGAACTGGTGGCGGAAGTCGTTGAACAGCACGCCATAGCGTTCGTTGTTGGACGGGTGGTCCCAGTGCTGGACCATGCCGGTGTCGCCGTAGCCGGTATCGGAGTTGACCGGGCCCTCGAAGTTGCCGTCGCTGCGCGACCACAGGTAGGAGGCGTTGAACAGCCACTTCTCGTCCCATGCGCGGTCGATCTGGAATTCCAGCGCCTTGTAGGTGCGCTTGGGCTTGGAGTAACCCACCACTTCACCGCTGCCGCCCTTGCGGTAGCCGCTGTTGGCGGTATCGATGGTGATCCAGCCTTCGGTGGCGCAGCCGATGCTCGAGTCGCCCCAGATGGTGAGGCTTTCACCCGGGTTGGCGATCGGCCACAGGGTGGTGCCGGTCGGGCCGCACGGGGTGTAGTTCAGGCGCATGTCGTCCAGCGCGCGGTCCATGGTGCGGTAGGTGGCGTTGACGCCCCACGACCAGGCCTGGTTGATCATGCTCTGGAAGCCGAGGATGTATTCGTCCTGGTACACGGCCTTGAGGTCGCGATCCACGCTCTGGCGCAGGTCGGCCGCGCCGGTGTTCATGCGGGTATCCACCGGGCCGATCTGCTGGCCGATGATCGGCGCCATGTAGGGCGCGCCGGTGACCGGGTTGGCCTGCTGCTGCCAGCCCTCCAGCACGAAGTAGGAGTATTCGTCGGTAAGGCCACCCGCGAAGTTGACGTTGATGTTGTTGGTCACCGGCAGGTAGTAACGGCCGGCGTTGCCGAACAGCTTGGTGGTGGCATCGCCCTTCACATCCCAGGAGAAGCCCACGCGCGGTGCGATGAGGTCGTCCATCTTGATGAAGGCGTTGCCATCGGCGGTACGGTTCTCGAAGCGGTCCCAACGCACGCCCAGGTTGAGCATGAGGTTGTTGGTGACGTTCCAGATGTCTTCCAGGTAGAAGGCGTTGGCTTCGGTTTCGAAGGTACCGCCGGACACGCGGTTGCGGCCGCGCAGCATCTCGGTGACACCCGGCGGCACGAAGGCGTTGGCGCCATCCCACACTTCATCGCCCGGGCGGGCAACGTAGGCGGTGTAGCTGAGCTGGGTCGGGCCCGGGTAGCGGGTGGACTGCTCGGTGGTCATCAGCTCACGGTCCACGCCGAAGCGCAGCAGGTGGCGGCCGAGCTGCCATTCGAAGTCCAGGCGGGCCACGTCGCGGGTGTCGTCGCGCTCGGCCACGGCGGCGCCGGTCGGGTGGCAACCGGGACGCAGGCCGTTGAGCTGGCCCAGGCGCGAGGCGTAGCTGGCATCGGTGAACACCGGGCTGCAGGCTTCATCCAGCGAGGAGCTGGTGAACGCACGCTGGTTGTTCTGGCCGACCATGGCACGGGCGGTGAAGTTCTCACCGAAGTGGCCGGTGTAGGTGGCCGAGTAGTTGCGGCCGCCGCTTTCGGTGACCGAGTCGCCGCCCCAGGCGCCGATCTCGCTTTCGTCCCAGTCGTAGTTGTAGGAGGCGTTGGTGACATCGCCTTCGTCGGAGAACGCCAACAGGGCCAGGCTGTGGTTGTCGGTGATGTTCCAGTCGAGCTTGGCGCCCCAGAAACCGTTGTTGGCTTCGTTCTTGAACCAGGTCAGCGCGTCGTTGGAGGTGTTGTGGCCATGGTCGTTGCGGTCTTCGTACATGGCGAACAGGAACAGCTTGTCCTGCACCAGCGCGCCCGAGCCCCAGACGTTGGTCTTGAAGAACGAGCTGTCGTCACGGCTGGCGTAGGAATGCGCGGTGCCGTCGCGGTGGAAATGGTCGCGGCCGCTGGAGCGCCACGCGCTGGGTTCGGCGGTGACTTCCACGCCGCCCTGCAGTTCATTGCTGCCCGAACGGGTCACCGCGTTGATCACACCGCCGGTGGAACGGCCGAACTCCACCGAGTAGCCGCCGGTCTTGACCTGGAATTCGCTGAAGAAGGCGAACGGTGCGCTGGAGAAGCCGCGCCGGGTGTACATGTCGGTGACGTTGAGGCCGTTGATGAACACCGCGTTTTCGGCCACCGACGAACCGGCGAAGGACAGGCCGCCGAACGTGGAGTTGCCGCCGACCACGCCCGGCGCCAGCAGCGCCACCGCGCTGAGGTCCTGCGCCACGGGCAGGCGCTGCAGTTCCTGGCGGTTGACGTTGAACGAGGTTTCGGTGGTGGACACATCCACGCGGTTGACCACGCGCGTGCCGATCACCTGCAGCGCGTCGAGGTTGACCACGCCGCCGCCACTGGCCAGGTTCACCGTGGTGGTGCCGCCAATCGCCACGCTGACCGCCACCGGGTCGCCAAGCTTCTGGCCGTCGCGGCTGAGCTGCAGCTGGTAATCGCCCACCGGCAGCTGGCCGAGGCGATAGCTGCCATCGGCGCTGGCGGTGACGGTGCGGGTCAGGCCGGTGCTGTTGCTGACCACGGTGACCTGGTCACCGGCGCTGGCCCGACCGGCCACCGCACCGCTGACTGCCTGTGCGTATGCAACCGTTGGCAGCACGCTGCCGAAACACGCACCCAATGCGACGCATAGCGCCGCCCGCTTCAAACCGTTCGCTTTCATTCCCTGCTCTCTCCTTCAAGGGTGAAATAGTGATACCGCCGATTACCGCGTCGACTTCGCTGGCACCACGTGCGATTCGAAGTCGTAATTCCATTGATCGAAATACAGGTTGCCGCCGGACCATTCGACTTCGCCGCGCTGCGAATCCACGGTGTCCGAGCGCGGGTGCTGCTTGGCCGGCTGGAACGGCTGCTGGAAGTCATCGTTGAAGGCGATGCGGTAGGCATCGAGCCCGCCGAAGTAGAAGTCGCGTAGTGCCGGGTCGGCGCTCTTCAGGCGCCCAGTGGTGACATCCATCGGCACCCAGCCATACGGGGCCAGGTACAGCGCGCCCCAGTCGTGCAGGTTGTTGTAACCCACCGCATCGTCCGAATAGACCATGCCCGACTGCCAGCGCGCGGGAATGCCGTTCAGGCGCAGCAGCGCGATCAACAGCAGCGTCTGCTGCCCGCAGTCGGCATGGCCGGCGTGCAGGGCGTAATCACTGATGTTGGAAATGGTGGAGTATTCGCGCGCACCGGCCCACGGGATCTGGTCGACCGCGTCGAACAGCTTCTGGGCGATACGGTACGGATTGGTTTCATTGCCGACCACGCGCTGCGAGAACGCGCGCAATGCCGGGGTGAACACCACGTGCGGCGGCTGTTCGGCCAGGTAGGGCTGCAGCGCGGCATCGGGCGGCGTGGGCAGCACCTTGGCCGGATCGATCTCGATGTGGCGCGCATACACGGTGACCGCGTAGCGGATCTCGAAGCGGGTCGGCTTTCCGGCCACCGCTTTCTGCTGCAGGTGGACCGTGCGCTGCTGGGCTGTTTCGGGAGCGATCACCGCGCCGCTGTTCGGACCGATCCAGCTGATGTCTTCCTGCTGCCCGGGAATGGCGCGCGGGTAAGGAATCCACGCCTGCAGCAGTTCACCGGCGGGCACGGCATCGGGTTTGACCGTGATTGACTGGGTGACTTCCACACGGCGCGGCACCACGCTGCTGGCGCCGCTGGCCTTGGCCGCCGCGATCACTTCTTCATGGTGTGGGGCGAGGTTCTCGTACGGGCCATCCACCGGCGGCGGGACGTTGGGTGCGCGGCGTGCCTTGGCTTCGGCGCTGACCCGGAACAGGTTGGCCGGCGCGCGCTTGAAGTAGCGGCGCTGCCCATCGATATCCAGGTGTTCGATCAACCCGGCGGCATCCCAGCGCGCGAACTCGTCATCGCGCAGGTCGGGGATCTGCTTGCGTACCTGCGCCTTGGCGGCGGCTTGGTCCAACGTGAAATCGAGCCGCATGCGGCGCATGCGCTCGCGCTGGAACGCATAGGCGGCACGTGCGTCTTCGCTGAGCGCGGGGTCGCTGATCGCCGTGGCGATGCGGGCATCGGCGGCGGCAAAGTCGCCGTGGTCGATCTGCGCCACCACCGCATCCAGCGCCAGCCCCTGCGCCCCGGCCGAGGCGATGCCCAGCAGCAGGCACGCCGTCGCGGCGCGCCGGGCGAAGGTCGAGGCAGAAGAACGCGGTTTGCGTACGGGCAGATCCACGGCGACACTTCCCAAGGTGCAGGTGGTAATCGCTGTGTAACACGGGCCTGACAGGTGGTCAATAATTTATTCTTGCTTTCGCTGGAAAAAGGAATAAATATTCCTGACGCTTTCGAGGAGGGTGACCGCTCCATGATCCAGGCTTCCCCCCGCCGCCCTGCGCGGCTTGCGTGGCCGGCGCGTGCCTTGCTGGCCGCGGTGCTCGCCCTGCCCGGCACTGCCGCGTGGGCCGAGGCGCCACTGGCCGGCCCTTCCGACTTTGCTGGCGTGGTGGGCCTGCGTGAGGCCTATCTGGACCCGGCGTTCTGGGCGGCGCGGTTGCCCGATGCCGACCGGGTGATCCTGGATCGCGCGGGCATCGCGGCGCAGAACGCGCGCATGCGCGCCGAAGACGACTCCATTCACGACCTGCGCGCCCTGCCCGCGCGCCTGCCGCGCGCCACGGTGCTGGCCGATATCCAGGCGCTCTCGCGCTGGCCGCAGAAGCCGCTGTTCGGTGAGGACGGCAAACCGGTGGCCGCCACCGCGCGTCCCGCGATCGAGGCCAACCTGGCGCTGGATGCCATTCCCGCCGAGCGCCCGCTGCAGTACGGCCTGGTCACGCACCGCGCCGCGCTGCGCGCGTTCCCGACCGCGCTGCGGGTGTTCACCTCGCAGGGCGATACCGATATCGACCGCTTCCAGGAGTCCGCGCTGTTCCCGGGCGATGCAGTGGCGGTGCTGCATGAAAGCGCGGATGGGCAGTGGCTGTTCATCACCAGCGAACGCTACTCGGCATGGATCGAGAAGCGCTTCGTGGGCGTGGGCGATGCCGCCACGGTGCTGGGGTACGGCCAGCACCGTCCGTACCGGGTGGTGACCGGCGCCACGGCGTACACCGCGTTCACCCCGGAAGAGCCGCGCGTGTCGCGGCTGCAGCTGGAGATGGGCGTGCGCTTGCCGGTGCTGGCCGACTGGCCGGTGGCGCAGGCCGTGAACGGCCAGCAGGCACACGGCGCGCATGTGGTGCAGCTGCCGGTGCGCAACGACGACGGCACGCTGGCACTGGTGCCGGCATTGCTGCCGCGTTCGCAGGACACCGCCAGCGACTACCTGCCGCTGACCCCGCGCAACCTGCTCACCCAGAGCTTCAAGTTCCTGGGCGAGCGCTACGGCTGGGGCCATTCGTACGACACCCGTGACTGCAGCGGCTTCGTCTCCGAGATCTACCGCAGCTTCGGGGTGCTGGTGCCGCGCAATACCAGTGCGCAGGCGGTCAGCCCGGCGCTGGACCGCATCGCCTTCAGCGACAAGGACGGCAAGGCCAAACGCAACGCGGCCGTGCAGCAGCTGCAGGTAGGCGACCTGGTCTACATTCCCGGCCACGTGATGGTCACCATCGGCCAGCTCGACGGACAGACGTGGATGATCCACGACACCTCCGGCGGCAGCTGGTTCGGCGCGGACGGCAAGCGCGTGCAGGCACACCTCAACGGCGTTTCGGTGACCCCGCTGCAGCCGATGATGGCCAGCGACACCGTGAGCTACATCGACCGCATCACCAACATCCAGCGCATCCGGCCCCAGACTCCTTGATGAAAATCACCGACATTGAACTTGGCATGCTGCGCGTGCCGCTGAAAACCCCGTTCAAGACCGCACTGCGCACCGTGGACACGGTGGAAGACGTGGTGGTGCTGGTCCGCACCGATACCGGCCACACCGGCTATGGCGAGGCGCCGGCCACGGCGGTGATCACCGGCGATACCCACGGTTCGATCATCGAGGCGATCAACACCTTCATCAAGCCGCGCCTGGTCGGCCAGCACGTGGCCGAACTCAACCGCAACTGCGCGCTCATCCAGTCGTCGATGGAGCGCAACACCAGCGCCAAGGCGGCGGTGGAAATCGCGGTGTACGACCTGTGGGCGCAGCTGCACAAGGCGCCGCTGTACCAGATGCTGGGCGGTGGCGACCCGGTGATCACCACCGACATCACCATCAGCGTGGATTACATCGACAAGATGGTGGCCGATTCGCTGTCGGCGATCGACCGCGGCTTCGAGTCGCTGAAGATCAAGGTCGGCAAGGACATCGGGCTGGATATCGAGCGGGTCAAGGCGATCCACGCCGCCGTGCAGGGCCGTGCCCTGCTGCGGCTGGATGCCAACCAGGGCTGGACCGCCAAACAGGCGGTGCACGCCATGCGCACGCTGGAAGAGGCCGGGGTGGTGCTGGAACTGCTGGAGCAGCCGGTGAAGGCGGCCGACATCAGCGGGCTGAAGTACGTGACCGACCGGGTCAACACGCCGGTGATGGCCGATGAGAGCGTGTTCAACCCGGGCCAGGTGTTCGACCTGATCCAGCAGCGCGCGGCCGACATCATCAACATCAAGCTGATGAAGACCGGCGGGTTGTCCAACGCGATCCGGATTGCCGACATCGCCGCCATCTACGGGGTGCCGTGCATGATCGGCTGCATGATCGAATCGAGCATCAGCGTGGCGGCGGCCGTGCACCTGGCGGTCGCCAAGAGTGAGGTCATCACCAAAGTGGACCTGGACGGCCCCTCGCTGGGGCAGTTCAATCCGGTCACCGGCGGGGTACATTTCAACGAGTCGGAGATCACCATCAGCGATGCGCCGGGGCTGGGCATCACCGAGGTGCGCGGGTTGGAGATGATCAAGCCGCCGCGCTGGTAACGTCCTCCGTCCCCTTTTTGATTGGCTGAGCCATGCCGCCCCTGGTGAAAATCCGCTCCGAGCGTGACTACATGTCGGCAATTGAACGCCGCATCGCTGATTTCATCCTCGACAATGCCCACCTGCTGCGCGATTACTCGTCGCAGCAGCTGGCCAGCGCGCTGGGCATCAGCCAGTCCAGCGTGGTCAAGTTCAGCCAGAAGCTGGGCTTCAAGGGCTACCCGGACCTGAAGTATTCCATCGGCCAGGCCGTGGCCCGGGCCGGCAACGACCCGGCCGCCGGCCCGCCGGCCGCCGCACCGGGCAACGATTACGACCAGCTGGCCGAGCGCCTGCGCCTGAGCCGCACCGCAGCCGATGAGGAAACCCGGCTGGCCAACCCGCAGGCGGACGTGGAAGCGATCGTGCAGCTGATCGACGGCGCGCCCAAGCTGTTCGTGTACGGGCTGGGCGACGATGGCCTGTACGCGCGCGAGTTCGCGATGCGGCTGTCGCTGCTGGGCATGCTCACGGTGCACCACGCCGACCCGATCCTGATGATGGCCAACCTGTCGGCGGCGCGGCCGGGCGATGTGCTTCTGGTGTTTTCCGAATTCGGCAAGCTGCCGCAGCTGTTCCAGCTCTCGCGCCAGTTCCAGGACGTGGGCGGCAAGGTGGTGTCGATCACCCGGCACAGCGCCAACCCGCTGCGCGCGCACGCCGATGGCGCGCTGGTGGTGTGCGCGCACGACCCGGCGCCGCACGTGGCGCAACTGTTGTACCGTTCTGCCTTGCAGTCGCTGCTGGACTTCGTGTTCGTGCTGCTCTGCCACGCCAACCCGGACCGCCACCGCCAACTCGGGGTGAACCTGGAACGGATCGAACACCTGATCGACACCTGATTCCCGGAGTGCACCCGATGCTGTCGCTGCTGCGTACCGCCTTTGCCACCGTGCTGGTTGCCAGCGCCCTGCCCGCCTCGGCACTCACCCCCGTGGCCACGCCGCTGCACGACAACGGCCAGATGATCATGGTCACCACCGATGGCTGGGATGCCACCCAGGGCAGGTTGCAGGCCTATGCACGCACCCCACAGGGCTGGCAGCCGCACGGCGCCACCTTCGATGTGGCGGTGGGCCGCAATGGCAGCGCATGGGGCGTGGGCGTGATGCCCGCACCGAACGGCGCGGGTCCGCAGCAGGCCGGCGACCCGGTGAAGCAGGAAGGCGACGGCCGCAGCCCGGCCGGCATGTTCAGGGTCGGCCCGGCGTTCGGTTATGCGCCGAAGATCACCAGCGCGATGCCCTACCAGCCGATGCTGGAGAGCAGCTACTGCATGGATGTACCCGATTCGAAGTACTACAACCGCATCGTCGATGCCGAGGTCGTGGGCGCCGATGCGGTGGAAGGCTCCACCGAACCGATGCGGCTGGACCTGCACAACAAGGGCGACGTGCGCTACCGCGAGGGCTTCGTGATCGAGCACAACCCGAACGCGGAACCGCGCCGGGGCAGCTGCATCTTCGCGCACCTGTGGCGCACGCCGGGTGAGGCCACTGCCGGCTGCACGGCGATGCAGCCCGAACACATGCACGGCCTGCTGGCCTGGCTGGACCCGGCCCAGCACCCGGTGTTCGTGCTGCTGCCGCGCGCGCAGTACCAGCGGCTGCAGCAGGATTGGCAGCTTCCGGCGCTGCCGAAGGCCGCACGATGAGCGCCGCGCCCGAACCGCAACTGGAACGCGCGGTCAGCCGCTGGCAGATCGTGGGGTTGTCGATCAACGATGTGATCGGCAGCGGCATCTACCTGCTTCCGGCCGCTACGGTGTTGTTGCTGGGGCCGTTCAGCCTGTGGGGCGTGGTGGCGGCGGGCATCGTGGTGGCGCTGCTGGTGCTCTGTTATGCGCAGGCGGCCAGTTACTTCGATGAACCCGGCGGCAGCTACCTGTATGCGCGCGAGGCGTTCGGGCGCTTTGCCGGGTTCGAGATCGGCTGGATGATCTGGCTGACCCGGATCAGTTCGGCCGCCGCGTTGAGCAACGCGCTGGCCGATGCGGTGGCACGGTTCTGGCCCTGGGCCGGGCACGATGTGGGCCGGGTGCTGGTGATCGTGGCCTCGCTGGGCTTCCTGACCGCGGTGAACGTGGCCGGCGTGCGCTCGGCGGCGCGCACCGGGATCGTGCTGGTGATCGGCAAGATGCTGCCGCTGCTGCTGTTCGTGGCGATCGGCGCGTTCTACGTGGATACCGACCTGGCCTTCTCCGGCACCCGCCCGGACCCGCACGACCTGCAGCGCATGGGCGAGGCGGCGTTGCTGCTGCTGTATGCCTATGCCGGCTTCGAGAACATCCCGGCCGCCGCCGGTGAATACCGCAATCCGCGCCGCGACATTCCGTTCGCGCTGATCACCATGATCATCACGGTGACGGTGATCTACGGCGCGGTGCAGTTCATCGCGCAGGGCACGCTGCCGGGCCTGGCCGATTCGGCCACGCCGCTGGCCGATGCCGCCGCCGGCTTTGGCGGCGAGGCGCTGGCCCTGATCCTCACGGTGGGCGCGACGATCTCCATCCTGGGCACCAACAGCAACACGATGATGATGGGCCCGCGCTTCCTGTTCGCGCTGGCGCGCGATGGCTACGGGCCGAAGCTGCTGGCGCAGGTGCATCCGCGCTTCCGCACGCCGGCGGCGGCGATCATCACCCAGGGCCTGATCGCGCTGGTGCTGGCGTTGTCCGGCTCGTTCGTGCAGCTGGCGCTGCTGTCGATGACCACGCGCCTGTTCGCGTACATCGGCACGGCGGCGGCTGTGATCGTGCTGGCCCGCCGCTTCCGCGACCGCCCCGGCGCGCTGAAGCTGCCCGGCGGCCCGCTGATTCCGATCCTGGCGCTGGTGCTGTGCCTGGCGCTGTTTGCCAGTGCCAGCTGGCAGAACATTGCCGCGGCGCTGATCGCGTTCGCGGTGGGCGGGGTGATCTACCTGTTGCCGCGCAAGGAGGCGTGAGGCACCGCGCTTGATGCGCTGTTCACTCCGCGCGCCCATGGCGTTAACCCGGTGCTGGGTACGGTGAAGCCTCACCCCACCGGAGCCAGACATGAGCCCTGATTACCAGATTCCCGGCCGGGTGCCGGAAGACGGCGTACCGCGCGAAGCAGTGTCCGATTACTGGCGCGAGCGTTTCAGCGCCGAGCCGTATTACGACAGCGAGCAGACGTTCGAAGATTACGAACCGGCCTATTACCTGGGCCACAGCGCGCGCTTGGGCGGTACCCGCGCCGATGAGATCATCCAGGCCTACGAGCAGGTGGAAGCCGAACTCGAATCGCGCTGGGCGCGTGAACAGGCCACCAGCAAGCTGACCTGGGCCCAGGCCCGCAACGCGGTGCGCCGCGGCTGGGACGAGTCCACCGCCCTGCACCAGGCCCACCTGGACAAGGGCGTACCGCGCGGCACGTGAGTACCGCGCGGCGCGACGCCGGATTATTCCGCGCGCGGAATCGGCGGGATCTCACGATCACCCGCGGCCATCAGGTCGCGGGTGTTCTTCTGTACGGCCACGGCGCCGAACAGGCTCAGGGCGAAGGCCATGCCGTAGAAGCCCTTTTCGCTGAGCAGCAGGGTGGCGTTCCACAGGCCGACCAGCAGCAGCAACAGCGACACCAGCAGCGCGAACCAGCACAACGAGTAGTACAGCGCACTCACCGGAATGCCTTCCACCCGGTCACGCACGCTCTTCTGCAGTGACACCGCGGCGAACAGGCCGAACAGCAGCAGGGTGAGGTAGTAGCCCTTTTCATTCAGTGCCATCTCGGCATTGAACAGGCCGACCAGATAGGCCACGGCGCCAAGCAGCAGTGCGGTCCACGAGGCGGCGATGAACGCCGGAGACGGTTTGGTGACCTGAGGCTTCATTGTTCAAACTCCCTTTTGATGGCGCCTACGGTAGCCGATTCCCCCGCACCCGCCTACGGGGGTGACGTATGGTCCACGCCCCCTTGATGGCCATGGTGTACAACAACGGCTGGCCATTCGCGTCCCCTTCCGGAGATTTCCCATGACCCGCCGCCTGCTGCTCAGCCTTGCCCTCGCCGCCACCCCGGCCCTGTTCACCACCGCCTGCGTGGCCGCCGATACGCCCGGGGCGGCCTCCGCGCCCGCGCTGGAAAAGGCGCAGTGGCCGTTCACCGCCACCGAATTTGCCACCTTCGACCAGCCCTGGGCGATGAGCTTCCTGCCCGATGGCAGCCTGCTGGTGACCGAGAAGGAAGGCCGGCTGAAGCACTTCAACGTGGCCACCCGCAAGAGCGCGGAGATCACCGGCGTGCCGAAGGTGGCCTACGGCGGCCAGGGCGGCTTCGGTGATGTGCTGCCGCACCCGGATTTCGCGAAGAACGGCTTTGTGTACCTGAGCTACGCAGAGGAAGGCGACAACGACACGCGCGGCGCCGCCGTGGGCCGCGCCAAACTGGTGCTGGCCGCCGATGGCAGCGGCACGCTGGAAGACTTCAAGGTGATCTGGCGCCAGACCCCGAAGGTGGAAGGCAAGGGCCATTACGGCCACCGCCTGGCCTTCGGGCCCGACGGCAAGCTGTGGATCACCTCCAGCGAGCGGCAGAAGTTCGACCCGGCGCAGGACATGTCCGGCAACCTGGGCAAGATCATCCGCCTCAACGATGACGGCAGCGTGCCGGCCGACAACCCGTTTGCCTCCCAGGGGGGCGTGGCCACGCAGGTGTGGTCGCTGGGCCATCGCAATGCGCTGGGCATCGCCTTCGATGCGCGCGGCAAGCTGTGGGTGCACGAGATGGGCCCGGCCGGTGGCGATGAGTTGAACCTGATCACGCGCGGGGCCAATTACGGTTACCCGATCGTGTCCAACGGCAACCATTACGACGGCCGCGACATTCCCGACCACAGCACGCGCCCGGAATTCGCCGCGCCGAAGGTGACCTGGACCCCGGTGATTTCGCCGGCCGGTTTCATCATCTACAGCGGCACACTGTTCCCGAAGTGGACCGGCAGCGGCTTCATCGGCGGGTTGTCGTCCACCTCGCTGGTGCGGGTGGCCTTCGACGGCGACAACGCGCGCGAAGCGGAGCGCTTCCTGATGGGCGAACGCATCCGCGAAGTGGAACAGGGCCCGGATGGCGCGATCTGGCTGCTGGAAGACGGCAGCAAGGGCAAGCTGTTGAAGCTCACCCCGAAGGGGTAAACAGCAAGTGCCGACCAACGGTCGACACCTACCGGTGACACACCCTCGGTAGGTGCGGACCGTTGGTCCGCACGCCGTCGTGTCATTGCCCGATGTTGTTGACCTTGACGTCGCTCTTCGTGCATTCCTTGTCCAGGCAGGTGCCGTTGATCCACACCTCGCCCTGGCCGAGCATCACGCCCTGCCAGTTGACGAACAGGGTGTCGAACGTCTGCTCTGCGATCAGCTTCGCCAGCGCCGGGGTCACGATCTTGTCGTAGTCGCGCTGGAAAGTGGCGGCGTCAGCCACCTTCTGGTTCTTGCCGCTGATGGTGACCCGCACCGGGTACCGCATCAGCCCGGCCACGGCGGCACGGTCACCTGCGGCCACGCCACGCTGCAATTCGTTGAACACGCTTTCGTAGGGAGCCGCATCACCCAGCAGCTTGGTGATGCGCTCGCGCGCGCCAACCTCGGCGTCGGCAGATGCATCCGCAGCGGGCGTAGCCGCCGAATCGGTCCCCGCCACCGGCGGTGCAGTATCCGGCGTGGGTGCCGTGCCCGGTTCCACCGCATCCGGTGACAACCCGGCCTGCGGCGCATCCTCAGCGGCGGTGGGAGTGGTGGCCGGCGGCGAGGTCGATGGCGCCGCCGCCTCATTGGCCGGCGGCGTGGGCTGGCTGCAGGCAGCCAGCATCAACGTGGGAAGCAGGATCTTGATCAGGCGCATGCACGGCTCCGTCGGTATCGCGAAGATGCCAGCGTAGCCGGTACTGCGTGCAGCACCCATGACGGTAGTGCCAGGCCCTGCCTGGGAATCCGTCAGCCCGCCAGCAGCTCGAAGATCACCGGCTCACCGGCAGCAGACGACGCACACACCCACACATCGAACTGGCCCGGCTCCGCACGGAACACGCCATCACGGCCGGTGAAGCCCAGCGCATGACGATCCAGCGTGAAGCGCACCTGCGTGCTCTCGCCCGGCTGCAATGCCACCTTGCGGAAGTCCTTCAGCTCGCGCACCGGCCGCACGCGGCTGGCCACGCGGTCGTGGATGTACAGCTGCACCACTTCCTCACCCGCCACCGCACCGGTGTTGGTCAGGGTGGTGGTGATCTCCAGCGCGTCATCCCAGCCCAGCTGGGCGCTGCTCAACTGCGGCACGCCATAACCGAAGCTGGTGTAGCCGATGCCGTGCCCGAACGGGTACAGCGCCGCGTTCGGAATCTCGCGCCAGCGTGCCTTGAACTCCGACATGGTCGGCAGTTCCGGGCGGCCGGTGCGCGGGTGGTTGTAGAAGAACGGCTGCTGCCCCGACACCTGCGGGAAGCTCACCGGCAGGCGGCCGGACGGGTTGTAATCGCCGAACAGCACATCAGCCACGGCCGGGCCGGTCTGCGTGCCCAGGTACCAGGTGATGGCCACGGCCTGCGCATTGCGCACCGCACCCTGCAGGGCCAGCGCGCGACCATTGCGCAGCAGCACCACCAGCGGCTTGCCGGTCATCGCCACCGCCTCGGCCAGCGCCTGCTGCGCCGCCGGCAGGGTGATTTCAACGCGCGACTGCGCTTCACCGCTGTAGCGCTGCGGTTCGCCCAGTGCCAGCACCACCACGTCCGCACGCAGCGCGGCGGCCACGGCCTGTTCGATGCCGTCCTGCACGGCCGCTTCCAGATCGCAGCCGGGCACGATTTCCAGCAGGCTTTCATCGCTGATCGCCGCGCGCACGCCGGCTTCCAGGGTGACGTAGCGCGACTTGTCGCCGAACAACGTCCAGCAGCCTTCGATGTTGTCGCGGTCCTGCACGAACGGGCCGATCAGGGCGATCTTCTGCCCGTCCCTGCGCAGCGGCAGCACGTTGCCTTCGTTCTTCAGCAGCACGATGGAACGGCGCGCGGCATCGCGCGACAGTTCGTCATGCGCGGCGATGTACGAGGTATCGGCTTCGCGCACCGGATCCAGCGAACGGTAGGGATCGTCGAACAGGCCGATCGCTTCCTTCAGGTTGAGGATGCGGCGCACCGATTCATCCAGCGTGGCCATCGGCACGTCGCCGCTGTCGATCAGGCCCGGCAGGTGTTCGGCATAGAAGCCGCTCTGCATGCTCAGGTCCAGGCCGGCGGTGAAGGCCTTGGCGGTGGCGTCGCGGTCGTCGGCGGCATACCCGTGCGCCACCAGTTCCATGTCGGCGGTGTAATCGGAGATCACCACGCCCGGGAACTGCCACTCACCGCGCAGGATGTCGGTCAGCAGTTCGGCGTTGGCGCTGGCGGGCACGCCGTTGATGTCGTTGAAGGAGGACATCACGGTGATCGCGCCGGCTTCAAAGGCGGCCTTGAACGGCGGCAGGTGCACGTCGCGCAGGGTCTGCGGCGAGATGTCCACCATGTTGTATTCCATGCCGGCCATCACCGCGCCGTAGGCGGCGAAGTGCTTGGGCGTGGACAGCAGCGCGTCGGCGGCGCGCAGGTCCGGACCCTGGAAGCCGCGCACGCGGGCGGCGGCGAACGCACAGCCCAGCACCACGTCTTCACCGGCGCCTTCGGCACCACGGCCCCAGCGCTGGTCGCGGGCGATGTCCACCGCCGGTGCGTAGGTCCAGTGCAGGCCGGCTGCAGTAGCTTCGACGGCGGTGGCGCGCGCGGTGCGCTCGGCCAGGTCCGGTTCGAAGCTGGCCGCTTCACCCAGCGGGATCGGGAACACGGTGCGCATGCCGTGGATGACATCGGCGGCCAAGATCACCGGAATGCCCAGGCGGCTTTCTTCCAGGGCGACCTGCTGGATGCGGCGGCCGGCGTCGACGCCCACGCCGTTGAACAGCGAGCCCACCTTGCCTTCGCGCACCTGCTGCAGCACCTGGTCGGCGTTGCTGACATTGGCTTCGGGGTTCACGTCCGGCGCGAACGGCCGGACCATGTCCGCGAACACACCCAGCTGGCCGACTTTTTCTTCGACGGTCATCTGGGCAATGAGGGTTTCGATGCGATCGGAGGCCACCGGCTATCCTTATGAAAACGTTTACAAGGCCGAGATTCTAGCGTTCCCGGCGCCACCAAAGCAAAGCGCGGGGCACAGGAGCTTACTCTGCGGCGGCCCGCTGCTGCTGCGCGGCCATCAACATGGCATCACTGGAGGCCTGGAACACCCGCAGCCCGAACGCCGGCAGGATCGCCAGCAGGTGGTCGAACACATCCGACTGGATGCCTTCGTAGCCCGCCCAGGCGGTGGTGCGGGTGAAACAGTACACCTCCAGCGGCAGGCCTTCGGTGGTGGGTTGCAGTTGCCGTACCAGCAGCGTCATATCCGTATGGATGCCGGGATGCTGGCGCAGGTAGCGCTCCACGTAAGCGCGGAAGGTGCCCAGGTTGGTCACCCGGCGCGCGTTCACCGCCGCCACGCCCTGGGCCTGCAGTTGGGTGTTCCACTGGGTCAGCTCGGCCTGCTTTTCACGCAGGTAGTCGCCCAGCACCGCGAACTGCTCCAGCCGCTGCAGCGCCGCCGCGTCCAGGAAGCCCACGCTGTGCTGGTCCAGGTACAGCGCGCGCTTGATCCGGCGGCCGCCGGCTTCCTGCATTCCGCGCCAGTTCTTGAACGACTCGGTGACCAGCTTCTTGGTCGGGATGGTGGTGATGGTCTTGTCGAAGTTCTGCACGGTGATGGTGTGCAGGGCGATATCGATCACATCGCCATCGGCGTTCTGGCTGGGCATTTCGATCCAGTCGCCCAGCCGCACACGGCCATCGCCGCTGATCTGCACGCTGGCCACCAGCGACAGGATGGTGTCCTGGAAGACCAGCATCAGCACGGCGGTGGCGGCGCCGAGGCCGGCCACCATCGGGCCCAGCTTGACGCCCAGCAGGGTGGCGACGATGGACAGCCCGGCCACCACGAACACCACGATCTTCACCACCTGCAGGTAGCCCTTGATCGGCTTGCTGCGGGCATCGGGGCGGCGTTCGTACAGCTCGTTGGCCGCATCCAGCGCGTGCGAGACGGCCAGCGCCACGGTCAGCACCGCCCAGGCCTGGCAGGCACTGACCACGCCCGACACCAGCTGCGGCGGCAGGTCCGGCACGATGCGGATGCCGGCCGCGATGACCATGCTGGGCACCACGTTGGACAACCGCGAGATCACCCGCAGGTTGCTGCCGCCTTCCGTGCCGGGCAGCCGGCGTACCAGCCGGCGCAGGCCACGCAGCAGGATGCGCTTGGTGACGAAGTTGGCCAGCCAGGCGGCCAGCGCCAGCGCGCACAGGACGAAGGTGGTGTAGGCCCAGGGCCAGGGTTCGAGGGTCTGTTGCAGGCCTTCCAGCCATTGCACGGCGATTACTGCATCTGTCATTTCTTGGGGGTCTCTCATTACTGCCAGGGCCGGCCAACGGCCGGCGCTACCGGGCAGCTCAGGCGGCGCTGCGCTCGATGATCACGCCAACGGCCTTTGCGCCACGCACGGCGCCGGGCTTGCTCAGCTTCAGGCGCAGCCACTGCACGTTGAATTCGCGCAGCACGATCTCGGCGATGCGCTCGGCCAGGGTTTCGACCAGGCCGAAGTCGGATTCGCGCACGAACTGCTCGATGCGCTTGCTCACGGCCTTGTAGTTCAGGGTGTCGGCGATGTCGTCGCTGGCCGCCGGCCTGCGGTTGTCAAAGCCCATTTCCAGATCGAAGCGCAGGGTCTGGCGGATCCGCCGTTCCCAGTCGTAGATCCCGATCAGGGCATCGATCTCAAGCCCTTCGATGAATACCTTGTCCATAGGAGTGCCACGTAGAAGATGGCGACCATGGTAACGGGACGGCCCCGAACGTGCCTCGAACCGGTGCCTGACGGCGCCCGATGTGAAATGCGGGCCGAAAAAGACAAAGGGCCCCGCGCGGGGCCCTTTGCTTACTGCCAACGTCCCCGGGGGAAATGGGTCTCCCCATGAACTGGCCCCGGCGGCACACGCAGCGACCGTAGCTGGCTGCGTGTGCACGGTCAACCACCGAGGTTCATTTTTGAGACGCGGCACGCGTTGCGTGTACGACCCGGGGATGCCCACACCATGAAGGCGACTTTCCTGATTGGGCCAATCGTCCGCTGTTACCAGGATGAGGCAATGTAGATCCAATGGAGCACGGGATGCGCGACTGGCACCTCATACGACGATCGTTCTCGGCTGAGCGCATGCAGACGTACGAGGCTGCGGCAGCACGGGGTGCGACCTGTATCCATCCTTTCGAACTCTATCAATGGAACATGCAGATCAGCGGCGCTTTCATGCTTCCGCTGCATACCTGCGAGATAGTCATCCGCAATGCCGTGGCCGAAGCCATTGCAATGAGACATGGGCCGGCGTGGCCTTGGCGGGAGAGCTTTCGGCTGAGCCTGCCGAGCAGTGTCCACGGGTACAACGCGCGCGAGGAACTACGTCGTGCCGCGAGTGGGTGCTCCTCCACCGCAGGGGTGGTAGCTGCGTTGCGCTTTGCATTCTGGCAACAGATGTTCACCCAGCGATTCGATCAGTCGCTGTGGTCAGGAACGCTACAGAGCGTGCTCCCTGGCTCTCATGGCGACGCGCACCGAACGCGGGCCGGAGCGTACGCTGATCTTGAGCGGGTACGCCAATTGCGCAATCGCATCGCGCACCATGAGCCGATCTTCGCGCGGGACCTGCGCGAAGACCTGACGACGATCATCCGCGTCGTAGGGCTTCGTTGCCCACACATCGGCATATGGATGCAGGATCACCAATCGGTGACAAGCGTGCTCGGGCAACGCCCCGGCCGCACTACACCGCCGGCAGCGTCGCCATGTCCCAGCGCGGGGTGACCTGCACCTGCGGCGGGTTGTGCTGGCCGGCCTCCAGGCGCAGCGCGCCGGCGAAGGCGATCATGGCGCCGTTGTCGGTGCACAGCGAGGGGCGCGGGAAACAGGCACGGCCGCCACGGCGTTCGGCCATCTGCTGCAACCGGGCCCGCAGGCGCTTGTTGGCGCCCACGCCACCGGCAACGACGATCACGTCGGTGCCCGCCGCATCCAGCGCGCGCTCGCATTTGATCGCCAGCGTCTCGACCACCGCATCTTCAAAGCCGCGCGCGATGTCGGCGCGGGTCTGCTCACTCTGGTCGCTGTCGCGCCAGGCCAGCAGCACCTGGGTCTTCAGGCCGGAGAAGCTGAAATCCAGCCCGGGCCGGTCGGTCATCGGGCGGGTGAACTTGAACCTGCCCGGGGTGCCCTTTTCGGCCAGCGCTGCCAGCTGGGGGCCGCCCGGGTACGGCAGGCCCATCAGCTTGGCGGTCTTGTCGAAGGCTTCGCCGGCGGCATCGTCCAGGGTCTCGCCGAGCAGGCGGTACTGGCCGATCCGCTCCACCGCCACCAGCTGGGTATGCCCGCCGGACACCAGCAGGGCCACGAACGGCGGCTCCGGCGGGTCTTCTTCCATCAGCGGGGCCAGCAGGTGGCCTTCCATATGGTGGACACCCACCGCAGGCACTTCCAGCGCCCAGGCCAGCGAACGGGCCACGCCCGCGCCCACCAGCAGGGCGCCGACCAGCCCCGGGCCGGCCGTGTAGGCCACCCCGTCAATGTCGCCCACGCCCAGCCCGGCCTCGGCCAGGGTCTGGCGGATCAGGGGGAGCAACTTGCGCACGTGGTCGCGGCTGGCCAGTTCAGGCACCACCCCGCCGTATTCGGCGTGAAGGGCGATCTGGCTGTACACGGCATGGGCGCGCAGGGCGTCCGGGCCGGCCACGGCGGTGTCATACACCGCTACGCCGGTCTCATCGCAGGAAGATTCGATACCAAGGACTCGCATAACGGGTATTATGGACCCCTTGAGGCCTTGGCAGATGTACCGCCGACGTGCCCTTCACTACCCCAGGCCAGGAACTTTGCCGGGGTGGGTTGCAACTTCTTTTCTCGCCGCTATAATGTGCGGCTCTCACCGGGCGTGACCCGGTTCTACTGTGTCCCGGAGATTCCATGCCCAGCGTTAAAGTCCGCGAGAACGAGCCCTTCGAGTTTGCGCTCCGTCGCTTCAAGCGCACCTGCGAAAAGGCCGGCGTGCTGGCCGAAACCCGCAAGCGCGAGTTCTACGAAAAGCCGACCCAGGAGCGCAAGCGTAAGGCTGCCGCTGCTGTGAAGCGTCAGCTGCGCCGCTCGTCGCGCGACGTCACCAAGCGTCAGCGCCTGTACTGATCGGACGCAACTTCGATGCGGCAGGCTGGTCCTGTCGCGGCGGAGCCGAAGCCGGAACGCGCGAGCGTTACCGGCTTTTTGCGTTTCCACCCTTTTCATCGATACGAGGTGTTCCATGAGCCTGAAGCTGCAGCTCACCGAAGACATGAAGGCCGCCATGAAGGCGGGCGACAAGCACAAGCTGTCCGTGATCCGCCTGATCAAGGCGGAAATCCAGCGGCGCGAAGTGGATGAGCGCATCGAGCTGGACGACACCGCTGTCATCGCCGTGCTCGACAAGATGGTCAAGCAGCGCAAGGACTCGATCAGCCAGTACGAAGCGGCCCAGCGTGAAGACCTGGCGCAGATCGAGCGCGACGAACTGGTGGTGATCGACACCTACCTGCCGGCCAAGATGGGCGAAGCCGAGATCGTGGCTGCGATCCAGGCCGCCGTTGCCGAAACCGGCGCCGCCAGCGCCGCCGACATGGGCAAGCTGATGGGCGCGCTGAAGCCGAAGCTGGCCGGCCAGGCCGACATGGGCCTGGTGTCCAAGCTGGTGAAGGCGCACTTCGCCGGTTGAGTGCAAGGGGACACGACCAACGGTCGTGTCCTACCGGGTGGCGTCACGGTCCCCGCGGCCGGTGTCGTCCTCGGGCGGCTTCGCACCATGCGGTAGGCACCGACCGTTGGTCGGTGCATGTTTCACCCGGTCTTCGAACCGGGCCTGCTAGAAATCCAGGCATGTCTTCGCTGCCGCCTTCCCCCGCGCCCGAGCCCGCGCACGACCCTTCCCGCGTTCCGCCCCGCCTGCGCAAGTACGTGGACCGGCTTGAACGCAGCTTCCCGGTTGCCGTGGGCAAACGCTTCGTCGATGTGGACGTGCTGACCCAGGCCGCGTCGGTGTCCTTCTATGCCCTGCTGTCGATGGCGCCGTTGCTGGTTCTGCTGCTGTGGCTGACCGCCTCGCTGTACCCGCCCGCACAGCAGGCGCTGATCGGCCAGATCAACGATGTCGCCGGCAGCAGCGCGGCCACCGTGGCCGATACCGTGCTCAAGAATGCCGACAACCAGCCCTCGATGGGCTCGCTGGCCGGCATGTGGAGCACGCTGCTGCTGTTCATCGGCGCCACGGCGGTGTTCGCCCAGCTGCAGAACGCGCTCAACCTGATCTTCAATACCAGCGGCGAACGCCTGGACGGCATCGTGGCCTGGCTGCGCAAGCGCGTGTTCTCCTTTGGCGTGGTACTGGCGCTGGGCTTCCTGCTGATCCTGTCGATGACCGCCACCACCATGCTGCAGGTGGCGTTCGCGCAGCTGCCTTCGGTCCTGCCGGCGGTGGGCTACCTGACCAGCCTGCTGCTGTACACGGTGGGCTTTGCCTTCCTGTACCACTACCTGCCCGACCGCCGCGTGGCCTGGCGGCAGGCGTTCATCGGCGGGGTGATCACCTCGGCGCTGTTCGCGCTGGGCCGCTATGGCATCGGGCTGTACATCGCCACGGTGGCACCGGGCAGCGCCTACGGTTCGATGGGCGCGCTGGTGATCTCGCTGGTGTGGATCTACTACGCCACGGTGGTGTTTTTCGTGGGCGCGCTGATGACGGCGGTGATCGACGAGCGCCTGCGCGCCCGCGTCCACCTGGCCGAGGCCGGCATCGTGCCGCCGAAACCGGGCGAAGGCACCGCCAGCTAGTAGACTAGCGGGGTCCCCCGCTTCCGTGCGTGGCCGTTGCCGGCCGTGCCCCCTGCTGCTGCCCATGGCCCGTATCCCCGACGCATTCATCGACGACCTGCTGGCCCGCTCCGACATTGTCGAAGTGGTGGGCAGCCGCGTGCCGTTGAAGCGCCAGGGCAAGGAATATTCGGCGCGCTGTCCGTTCCATGACGAGCGTTCGGCCTCGTTCACGGTCTCGCCCACCAAGCAGTTCTACCACTGCTTCGGCTGCGGCGCGCACGGCACCGCGATCAGCTTCCTGATGAACTACGACCGCCTGGAGTTCCTCGACGCGGTCGATGAGCTGGCCAAGCGCGTGGGCATGGAAGTGCCGCGCGATACCCAGCCGCGCACCGCCCAGCAGCAGGACGACAGCCGCGAGCTGTACGCCGCGCTGGATGCGGCCACGCGCTTCTTCCAGAAGTCGCTGGAAGGCAGCGACACCGCGCGTGCCTACCTGGACCAGCGTGGCGTGGACGAGGAAAACCGCACGCGCTTTGCGATCGGCTACGCGCCCGATGGCTACAGCGCGCTGAAGGATGCACTGGGCAAGGACGAGCGGCGCATGAAGCTGCTCGACCGTGCCGGGCTCTTTTCCAAGAACGACCGCGGCCATGTCTACGACAAGTTCCGCGACCGGGTGATGTTCCCGATCTTCGACCGGCGCGGGCGCGTGATCGCCTATGGCGGCCGGGTGATGGAGAAGGACGACGGCCCGAAGTACCTCAATTCGCCGGAAACCGCGCTGTTCCACAAGGGCCGCGAGCTGTACGGCCTGTGGCAGGTGCGCCAGGCCAACCAGAAGATCGAACGGTTGATCGTGGTGGAAGGCTACATGGACGTGGTTTCGCTGTTCCAGTTCGGGGTCACCCAGGCGGTGGCCACGCTGGGCACGGCGACCACGCCGGACCATGCCGAGCTGCTGTTCCGCAACGCGCCGGACGTGTTCTTCTGCTTCGACGGCGACGCCGCCGGCCGCCGCGCCGGTTGGCGCGCGCTGGAATCGGTGCTGCCGCGCATGAAGGATGGCCGCCAGGCGTTCTTCCTGTTCCTGCCCGACGGCGAAGACCCGGACACCATCGTGCGCAAGGAAGGCAAGGACGGCTTCGACGAGCGACTCAAGCAGGCCACGCCGCTGTCGCAGTTCTTCTTCGACGAGCTCACCCGCGAAGTGAACATGGGCACGCTGGATGGCAAGGCGCGCCTGGCCGAGCGCGCGCGGCCGATGCTGGCGCAGATTCCCGATGGCGCCTTCGGCGACCTGATGAAGCAGCAGCTGGCCACGTTGACCGGGCTGGGCGCCAAGCCGGCTGCCGCGCCGGTGTCACGCCCGCCGGCACGCGCCGTGGCACCCGCGCAGCGCCGCAGCCTCGTGCGCGCGGCCATCGCCATCCTGCTGCAGCAGCCGTCGCTGGCGATGACGCTGGAAGGCCACCACTTCAGCGGCCTGCGGTTGCCGGGCGTGGAGCTGCTGATCGAGCTGCTGACCCTGGTGGAACAGCGCCCGGATATCAGCACCGGCGCGCTGCTGGAGCATTTCGAAGGCCGCGAAGAGCAGGAATCGCTGCACAAGCTGGCCGCGCAGACCCTGCCCGGCGATGAGGCGATGTGGAACCAGGAGCTGCACGATGCGGTGGCGCAGCTGGAAAAACAGCTGTTGCTGCAACGTCTTGAGGAGCTTCAGGCAAAGCAGCGGCAGCAGGGGTTGGACGATACTGACAAGTACGAACTGCGCGAGCTGTTGAAGGCGCGCGCCACGCTGCGTTGACCGATGAGGGAGGAAGGTGAAGTGATGCGACGTTGGAACCGCCCCGCCTTCTTCAGTGCCTTCCTGCTGTGTCTGGTTACCCTGGCTCCGGTGGGCAGCGAGGCAGGGCCTCGCTCTACGCAGAATGGGCCGGATGACGGACTGGTAGAGCGAGGCC